>JAMOLY010000089.1 GCA_027068835.1 Thiomicrorhabdus sp.
TTCAGAAATACTCTGACGGCTCGGTTTATCTTCAGGCATCGCCATCGGCTGGCTCAGTTTTAAAGACAGCTCATCCAAACGCGCGAATGCAACGGCCTCTCCATCTGGCTGAGTTAAATCAGCATGCACAATTACATGCACTTGACCGCTTAAATTATCAAACACCACCAGCTCTTCAGACACCAACAGTTCAATGTCTGGCGCACCAATATCATCCCGCTCTGGCACACTCTCTTTTAACCGTTCTTCAACGTAGCGAACTGTATCGTAGCCAAAGTACCCCACCAAACCGCCACTAAACACGGGCATTCCCGCAGGCTGAAATACTTTAAATTTTTTTTGATACGCTTCGATCCAAGCCAGAGGATCGTCAGCCACTTGATGCTGAATCACTTTGCCATCTGTAATCTCTTGAATATGATGACCTGTAATTAACAATCGAGTTCGGCAGGGAAGCCCAATAATGGAGTAACGACCCCATTTATCCCCCCCCTGAACCGATTCAAATAGGTATGAATAAGGCCCTTTTGCCAATTTATGATACACACTCAATGGTGTATCATAATCAGATAACACGGTACGCATCACAGGGATACGATTAAATCCCTGCTTTGCCAAATCCATAAAATTTAGACTGCTCATTTCACACCTGCCTTAGTGGGTAATGATTTCTCTAATTTCTTAAATAAAATAGCTCGATAAATCCCTGAAGCAACACAGAGAAAGGGTCTAAAGAGAACAAATAGCAGTGCACTTAAAAACTTCATATTATTTTTACGACATCACTTCTAGGTAGTTGGGTAATTCCATAAAAGAGTCCATCACCACATCTGGCTGATAGTCACGAATATCTTCACCATGATTATAGCCATAGGTTAAGCAAAAAACAGAAAAACTTGCTGCACGAGCCGCTTTCACATCTGAACGAGAGTCGCCAATCATCAACGCATTTTCAGGCGAGACGCCCATTAATTCAGCCGCATACAACAATGGCATGGGGTGAGGTTTTTTTTCAGAGCAAGTATCTCCACTGACCACCACTTCGAAGATATCAAATAACCCTTTGTTTTTTAACAATGGAACGGTAAAGGCTTCAGCCTTATTTGTAACACACCCTAAGCGGTAGCCATTCTCTTTTAGCCAAGAAAGCCCCTCTTTCACGCCATCATACACTTGTGAACGTTGCGAATTATTCTCTTGATATAACGCTAAAAAAATAGGATAAGCTTGATCCATCAATACTTTATCTGGCACACCCTCTACAGAGTTAACCAACGCACGCTCAACTAAACGCTGAACACCATTGCCAACCCAGTTACGAACCGCCTCTTGACCACGCTTAGGCAAACCTAATTGAATCATCATTTCATCCACACAATACGCTAGGTCTGACACACTGTCGATTAACGTACCGTCTAAATCAATCAGCACAAAATCGGGTTTTATTTTTTGCATCGCTTTTCTTAATACTCTTAACGAATAAAAAACGCCAGCGCCTTAAAAAGAAGGCACTGGCGTTTTATTTTAAATTATCTTTTAAGACAAAAGGGCTATGCACTCGCAAGCGCATCTCTCATCTGCTTAATAATGCTGTCATAACGGTTTGCATCCGCCGCATTCGCTTTACCAAATATACCAGAACCCGAAACAAAGGTATCACACCCTGCCGCAGCTACTGCCGCAATATTCTCAGCTTTGACACCACCGTCAATTTCTAAACGAATATCACGACCAGAGGTATCAATTAACTGACGAGCTTGGCGTAATTTTTCTAACGATTGCTCAATAAAGGCTTGCCCGCCAAACCCAGGGTTTACCGACATAATTAAAATCATGTCAATTTTGTCCATTACATGCTCAAGGTAGCTTAAAGAGGTGGCTGGATTAAAAACCAACCCTGCTTTTAGGCCTGCATTTTTAATTAGCCCTAAAGAACCGTCTATATGCTCAGAGGCTTCTGGGTGAAAAGTTATAATATCCGCACCTGCCGAAGCAAAGTCACCAATAATACGATCAACGGGCTTTACCATTAAGTGAACATCTATGGGCGCGTTCACACCTTCTCTCACCATAAAGTTTTTCAACGAATCACACACCAATGGACCAATCGTTAGATTGGGGACATAGTGATTATCCATTACATCAAAGTGAACAACATCTGCACCTGAGGCGATCACATCTTTAACGTCTTTACCTAGCTGTGAAAAATCCGCCGATAATATTGATGGGGCAATCCAGTTTTCTTGTTTAGCCATGTTAAAACACCTTAAGTTTAATAAACGATAAAATAATCCATGCATTTTACCAGTATCCTATAAAATGAGCAAAAAAAGACGGGGTTCAATTTAAGATTTTAAGCACATTTAATTTGGTTCAAAAAAACATTGCATTAAATTACTGGATTTTTCGTGCAAAAAAATATACTTTAACTCTTTCTACTTAAGTCAACAGGCAATTCCTCATGAAAACAGATATGCCAGAAGAGCCAAACAGTAAAGAAGCCGTTGCCCCAAGCTTAAAATTCAATTCTCCTGCTGAA
>JAMOLY010000090.1 GCA_027068835.1 Thiomicrorhabdus sp.
CGAACAATTGCATCAAATAAGGAGTTTTTATGCCAGATTATCGTTCAAAAACCAGTACCCATGGTCGAAATATGGCGGGCGCTCGTGCCCTATGGCGTGCAACCGGAATGCAAACGGAAGATTTTGGCAAGCCAATTATTGCGGTAGCAAACTCCTTTACGCAGTTTGTACCTGGTCATGTTCATTTAAAAGACATGGGACAATTAGTCGTAAGAGTGATTGAAGAGGCGGGTGGAGTAGCCAAAGAGTTTAATACCATCGCTGTAGATGACGGTATTGCAATGGGGCATGATGGAATGTTGTATTCGTTGCCCTCTCGCGATTTGATTGCCGATTCGGTCGAGTATATGGCGAATGCACATTGTGCGGATGCATTGGTATGTATTTCAAACTGCGATAAAATTACCCCAGGTATGATGATGGCGGCGATGCGTTTAAATATCCCGACCATTTTTGTAACAGGTGGCCCAATGGAATCGGGCAAAACGGTTTTAGGCGGTGAAACCATTAAATTGGATTTGGTGGATGCGATGGTTATGGCAGTGGACGATGCGTGTTCTGATCAAGACATTGAAAATGTAGAGGTCTCTGCTTGCCCAACTTGTGGTTCTTGTTCGGGTATGTTTACGGCAAACTCTATGAACTGTTTAGCAGAAGCATTGGGCATGGCTCTGCCTGGGAATGGAACAATGCTTGCAACGCATGCAGATCGCAGACATTTGTTTGAAGAAGCAGGTCGTCGTATTGTTGAAATTACCAAAAAATATTATGAAGGTGACGACGCATCTGTTTTACCCCGTTCGATTGCAAGTCTTGAGGCGTTTGAAAATGCGATGGCGGTGGATGTGGCAATGGGTGGTTCGACCAATACGGTTTTGCATTTATTAGCGATTGCCAAAGAAGCGGAAGTGAATTTTACGATGGCGGAGATGGATCATATTTCACGAAAAGTTCCTTGCTTGGTCAAAGTCGCCCCCAACTCTAAAATATTCCACATGGAAGACGTGCATCGTGCGGGAGGTATGATGCGGGTGATTGGTGAACTGGAGCGCGGTGGTTTAATTAATCGTGATGTGTTTACGGTTCATGCTTCGACCATGGGGGCGGCGTTGGACTTATGGGATCTTCGCCGTACCGATGATGCGGGGGTTGAAACTTTTTTTAAAGCGGCACCTGGAAATGTTCGAACCACGGAAGCATTTAGCCAAAGTAAACGCTGGAAAAGCATTGATACTGATCCTGTTGCGGGGTGTATTCGAGACATTGAGCACGCTTACACCAAAGAGGGTGGGCTTGCCGTACTGTACGGCAATATTGCGCTGGACGGTTGCATTGTTAAAACAGCAGGGGTGGATGAGTCCATTTTTAAATTTACGGGAAACGTCAGGCTTTTTGAAAGCCAAGAATCCTCTGTTGCCGCCATTTTAGCGGACGAAATTAATGAAGGTGACGTGTTAGTTATTCGTTACGAAGGGCCAAAGGGGGGGCCAGGTATGCAAGAGATGCTGTACCCGACCAGTTACCTTAAATCGAAAGGTTTGGGTAAGGCGTGTGCCTTATTAACCGATGGTCGTTTTTCAGGTGGAACATCTGGATTATCCATTGGCCACGTGTCACCTGAAGCAGCAGAAGGGGGCAATATTGGTTTGGTGGAAGAGGGCGATGTGATTGAAATTGATATTCCAAATCGTACCATTCAGTTGGTGTTAAGTGATGAGTTGATGGCGGAGCGTCGTCAAGCGATGGCACGTAAAGGGCGTGATGCTTGGAAACCAGTTGAAGAGCGACCGCGTAAAGTCAGCGCAGCGTTGCGCGCCTATGCGGCCATGACGACCAGTGCAGCCTTTGGTGCGGTACGAGATGTCACGCAAATTGAACACAAATAATAAAAAGCCTATCTGGTATAGGTTTTAATAGGAGTCACTATGTTTTTAGACAGATTAAACCAAGATCAGCATCAAGCTATTTTTGATTTAGCCGCAAATTTGGCCGCAGCAGATAATGATATTTCGGAAGAAGAGGTAACGTTTCTTAAAGGGTTTAGTTCAAAATATGGCATTACATTTGATCTAAATAAGGCAAATATTAATGTTACGGAAACTTTATCGAAACTGAACACGAAAGAGGTAAGAATTATTGCATTGCAACAACTTATTAAACTGTCTTATAAAGATGGACATTTTGGTAAGGAGGAGCAAGATAAAGTTTTATTGATTGCCCAAAAAATGGGATTAAATGATCCTGAATTGATGATTCGCATTGAAAAATGGGTTCGTCAAGGATTTGATTGGGCGTATGAAGGGGAGCAGATGCTTAAGCATTAATCTCGGTATTTGTGACAATTTTTTTGATAAGCCAGCATTTGCTGGTTTTTTTACGTGCATATGTAATCTCCCCGCAAAATAAATGAGTTTAAAAGTAGAATTTCAATTCCCCTAAACGGACAGGAGATTTTATGAAAACATCACGATTTACAGACAGCCAAATAATGAAAATACTCAAGCAAGCCGAGTCTGGGATTGCCGTTACCGATCT
>JAMOLY010000091.1 GCA_027068835.1 Thiomicrorhabdus sp.
TTGTGATCTCTTCTGATCGAGGTCTTTGTGGTGGTTTAAACTCAAACTTATTTCGTAAAATTTTTCCACAGCTTAAAGCGTGGCAAGATCAAGGTGTTGGCGTTGAGTTAGCCTTAGTTGGTAATAAAGCACAATCTTTCTTCCGTAGTTACGGTGGAAATGTTGTAGCCACTATTTCCGACTTAGGTGATACCCCTCACATTGAGGATTTAATTGGTATGATCAAAGTTGTGTTAGACAAGTTTGATTCAGGTGAAATTGATGAAGTGTATTTAGTCGCAAATGAATTTGTAAATACAATGACTCAAAATCCTGTGATACAGAAATTAGTTCCTCTTGCAGCATCAGATCAAGCAGAGAGTACACATTGGGATTATTTATATGAACCCGATGCTAAGACAGCATTAGACTTATTGATGCGTCGTTACATTGAAGCAACTGTTTTTGGTGCGATTGTTGAAAATGCATCATGTGAACAGGGTGCTCGTATGGTTGCAATGAAGAGCGCAACCGATAATGCGGGTGATATGATTGATGACTTGAAATTGTCTTATAATAAGGCACGCCAAGCAGCGATCACAGCTGAAATCTCTGAAATTGTTGCGGGTACTGCAGCGGTATAAGTTTGAAAGTTTCAATAAAAGGTTAATGATAATGAGTGGACAAATAGTACAAATTATCGGCGCAGTTATTGACGTCGAATTTAAAGGTGCTGATTTACCAAAGATCTATGATGCGCTAATAGTGGATGGAGAGGGGCTTACCCTTGAAGTTCAGCAGCAAATCGGTGATAACAAAGTGCGTACAATCGCAATGGGTTCATCGGATGGCTTAAAGCGTGGCATGGTAGTTTCGAATACAGGATCTGCAATTACAGTACCTGTTGGTAAAGCAACCTTAGGTCGTATTTTTGATGTATTGGGTAACCCAATTGATAATGCGGGTCCAGTAGAAGCAGAAGCGACAAGTCAAATTCACCGTGCAGCGCCTGCATTTGATGAGTTAGCCGCGTCTCAAGAATTACTTGAAACGGGTGTTAAAATCATCGATCTAATCTGTCCATTCGCTAAGGGTGGTAAAGTTGGATTATTCGGTGGTGCTGGTGTTGGTAAAACCGTAAACATGATGGAATTGATTCGTAATATCGCGATGGAACATTCAGGTTACTCCGTATTTGCGGGTGTAGGTGAGCGTACTCGTGAAGGAAACGATTTCTATTATGAAATGGAAGAGTCAGGGGTACTTGATAAAGTAGCGTTGGTTTATGGTCAGATGAATGAGCCTCCAGGAAACCGTTTACGTGTAGCCTTGACTGGTTTAACAATGGCTGAGTATTTCCGTGACGAAGGTCGTGATATCTTATTCTTTGTAGATAACATTTACCGTTATACCCTTGCGGGTACAGAAGTTTCGGCCCTTTTAGGTCGCCTTCCTTCTGCGGTAGGTTACCAACCTACATTGACTCAAGAAATGGGTCAAGTACAAGAGCGTATTACGTCGACTAAGACGGGTTCGATCACTTCTATCCAAGCGGTATACGTACCTGCGGATGATTTAACAGATCCAGCGCCAGCAACGGTTTTTGCTCACTTGGATGCAACGGTTGTATTGAACCGTGCGATTGCTGAAACAGGTATTTATCCTGCGATCGATCCTCTGGATTCAACATCTCGTCAACTTGATCCGTTGGTTGTTGGTCAGGAGCATTATGAAGTTGCTCGTGGTGTACAGCAGGCGCTTCAGCGTTATAAAGAGCTTAAAGACATCATTGCCATTCTTGGTATGGATGAGCTTTCAGAAGAAGATCGCTCGCTAGTAGCGCGTGCTCGTAAGATGCAACGTTTCTTCTCTCAGCCTTATTTCGTAGCAAAAGTTTTCACAGGTGAAGATGGTCGTTATGTTCCATTAAAAGAGACCATTCGTGGTTTTAAAATGATTATCTCTGGTGAACTTGATGATGTGGCTGAGCAAGCATTTATGTATGCGGGTGACATTGACGAAGTGTTAGAGAAAGCTAAAAAGTATAAAGGGTAATCAGTTATGGGCCTCTCAATGCAAGTAGATATTGTTAGTGCAGAAGGAGAAATCTTTTCTGGTAAAGCGGAAATGCTTTTTGCACAGGCGGCCAATGGTGAGATCGGTATTCTGCCTCACCATTCCCAGTTTTTAAGCCAATTAAAGCCTGGTATTGTACGTGTCGTTAGTGGTGATGAAGAAGATCACTTCTACATCAATGGCGGTATTATCGAAATTCAGCCCTCTATTGTTACTGTTCTAGCGGACACAGCAATTCGAGCGTCTGATTTGGATGAAGCTAAAGCTAAAGAAGCTAAGCAACGTGCTGAAGAAGCAATGACCGATGCAAAGTCTGAAACAGACATTGCACGTGCGCAAGTTGAACTTGCCGAGGCCGTTGCTCAAATTCAAGCTATTTCTAAGTTAAGAGATCGCTTGCAAAAGACTGGGATGTCCTAATTCATTCCCTCATAAAAAAAGCGCCTGATGGCGCTTTTTTTTTCTAGTTTTTTTAAAAAATAACTGAAATCAGTTTGTTATTTTTTAAAAAAATTAATAAATATCCAAATTTGATAGGAAAAAACATGGCTTTAAAAGTTGTTATTTTAGCTGCGGGCAAAGGCACTCGTATGCGTTCTAAGTTGCCTAAAGTACTGCAACCCTTGGCACAAAAGCCGCTTTTACAGCATGTCATTGACACCGCTCAATCTTTAAACTGCGATGAAATTATTACCGTGATTGGTCATGGTGCTGAGTTAGTTCAGTCTCGCGTAAATGGTCAAAATATTTGCTTTGTCTTGCAAGAAAATCAGTTGGGAACGGGGCATGCCGTTGTGCAAGCAAATCGTTACTATCAGGATGATGATACCGTATTGATTTTATACGGTGATGTCCCCTTAACAAGCCCTAAAACGTTAAATGCATTGCTGGCATTAGTGGATGAACAACACCCCTTAGCATTATTGACGGTAACACTCGAAAATTCAACGGGGTATGGTCGCATTGTTCGAAATACACAGAATGCGGTGCAATCCATTGTTGAGCAAAAAGATGCCACCGTTCAAGAGCTGGTAATTAAAGAGGTGAATACTGGGATTATGGCGGTTAAAGGCCGTTACCTAAAACAATGGTTGGCGGCGTTAAATAATGAAAATGTGCAGTCTGAATACTATTTAACGGATATTATTGCGATGGCCGTTGCGGATGGTTTTTTAATTCAAACCGCACAGCCAATGCTTGAGACAGAAGTTTTAGGTGTGAATGATAAATTACAACTACAGAGCTTAGAGCGTGCGTACCAATTGCAAGCGGCGGAGTCCTTAATGCGGCAAGGTGCTACGGTGGTGGATGCCAGCCGGTTGGATATTCGTGGCGAAGTGATGGTGGAAGCGGATGTGACGCTTGATATTAATGTTGTACTGGAAGGAAATGTCTCTTTAGGAGAGAATGTTATTGTTGGTGCGCACTGTATTTTAAAAAATGTACAGATTGCCGCCAACACACATATTCACCCTTTTAGTCATTTAGAGGATTGTATGATTGGTCAATCTTGTTCTATTGGCCCTTACGCACGTTTGCGTCCAGGTACCGAGTTAGCCGATGAGGCTAAAATTGGGAACTTTGTTGAAATCAAAAAGTCTAAAATTGGTACAGGCTCTAAAGTCAGTCACTTAAGTTATATTGGCGACACCCATATGGGCTGTGATGTGAATATTGGAGCTGGAACGATTACCTGTAACTATGACGGGGTTAATAAGCATCAAACCATTATTGGAGATCGTGTCTTTGTGGGGTCAGACACTCAATTGGTCGCACCCGTTGACATTAAATCTGGTGCAACCATTGGAGCAGGTTCAACAATTACAAAAAGTGCCCCAGCGGAAGCGTTAACCTTAAGTCGCTCTAAACAAATGACCCTTAAAGACTGGCAAAAACCGACTAAGCAGCCCACCTAAGCGCAACGGAAAGTAAGAATGGAGCTGATTACCCTTAACCCCAGCCTGTGTGATGCATTTAAAGAGCGCATGTTAAGCAATCAATGGCATATTTCTCATCAAGATGCAGGACAAACACACTTAGTGGGGTGGGGCTATGAAATCACATGGCAGAAGTTATCAGGTGCTGTTACCCTGCGTTATTTTGATAAACAGGGGGTTGCTACGGTATTTTTAGAAGTCAATCAAGATGCCTTGCCCGAAACGCAAGCACTTGTTGATACATTGAATACTCGTAATGGATAAATTAAACGGTTACATTGCTCTAACACGGCTTAATAAACCCGTTGGTATCTATTTGGTTTTATGGCCTGCCTTATGGGCACTCTGGCTCGCTTCTGAGGGAACACCCGAGTTACATTTATTAGTGGTCTTTATTTTGGGCGCTGTTCTAATGCGTTCTGCGGGCTGTGTGATTAATGATTACGCAGACCGTCACTTTGATGGTCAAGTTGAACGAACCCATCAACGGCCTTTAGCGACAGGATTACTGAGTGCAAAAGAAGCCTTAGTTTTTTTTACGATCCTATGTTTACTCGCCTTTTTGCTGGTGCTTACCCTTAATACATTAACCATTCTACTTGCATTTGGTGCAGTAATTCTTGCGGTACTTTACCCTTTTATGAAGCGCCATACCTATTGGCCACAAGCCTTTTTAGGTGCCGCATTTGCTTGGGCGATTCCTATGGCGTTTGCTGCGGTACTCAATGAGGTTCCTTGGCAGGTTTGGCCGATTTTCTTTGCCACGTTAACTTGGTCTCTTATTTATGATACCGCCTATGCGGTGGGAGATATGAAAGATGATCTAAAAATTGGTGTCAAATCAACCGCGATTCTCTTTGCAAAACATTTGTGGCAGTGGGTTGCATTGTTTCAGTTTGTGATGCTGGGTTTACTCTTTTGGGTGGGTCAATTATTTGAGCTAGGCACGGCTTACTACTTGAGCTTGCTGATTGTTCTGTGTTGGTTTGCATACGATTTAAAGCGTTTAGCCACGCAGGATGCGCAACAGGCGTTTCAAGTTTTTTTGCAAAACCACTGGATTGGATTCATTATTTTATTAGGCATTATCATCGACGATTTGAGTGTATAAAAAAATCCTCCCCCCCTTTATTTCCTGTGTATTTGAATTACTGCAAACGATTGTTTGAAGGCACACCATAGATACCGTTTACTTCTAACGCCCAGTTCGATTGCTCTAAAGGCTCTTTAATAGTTGTTAATAATAAATTTAAGAGCGCAGGCGTAAAGGGTAACTTAATCCCTTTGTTCGAGTTTGGTAATAAAACAAACATCGCGTCTTCTGTTTTGAGTGCGGTAAAGGTGATTTTTGAGAACAGTAAAGGGGATTCCCCTAATGGGTAGGTCGGATTGTGAGAGGCATCCGCTTTTTTTAAAACCGTTTTTGATTGATGAATTTTGGGCCCTTTATTTTCGGGAGGTTTGTGGTCAAACAGAAGTTCCCCTGTTACAGGGTGCTGGCCGTGGAGTACAGGCAAGAGTATTGTTAAAAAACGACGTGTAAGCCAGCCTGAATACATCTGTTGCTGTTGTACTTCAACGGTTAATAAAATACGGTCTTCAATGGAATTGTAAGTCGCTTTTAGTTGTTTTATCGGATATGTCATTCGTTTTTTACGTTAGGGGTGTTTTTTAGACACACATTCAAACTGAATTTCAGCATTGGGTGTTTTACTTCCTATAAAAGGAGGGCTTGTTTCATGCACGGCAATAATATGCAGTTTTTTATCTAAAGAGTGGCAAAATTTTCGTGCTTCACGGGTAATTTTTCGTTGTAGTACTTCAGGGCCTGGGTAAGACGAGTCACTTTTTTTGATTTCATAGCTATTTTCGCCAGTTTGAACAATGTTCATCTCTTGCATGGTGCTACAGGCAGTTAATATCAAGCCTGAGAGCAATAAAAAAAGTGCAGTTTTCATAAAGTGGCCTTTCTAAAGTAGGGGTTACAGCGCCTTAAAATCCGCATCGATAGCGAGCGTTTGACTCTGATGCGTATTCATTTTCATCGGTTGGCAGGTTCCTTGGTCAATTAATAGGTTTAAATTATTAATGGAGTCTTGAAAGCCAAGCTTTGCGGCGGTCGTAAAAAAATTACAGGCTTTTTCAATGTCTTTTTTAAAGCCGTGTCCTTCCAGTAACATCATACCAATATTATGCATGCCTTGTGGCGCTCCTTTTTTAGCCGCGGTTTGGTATAGTTCTGCCGCTTTAGCGTAGTCTTGTTCCACATAAATGCCTTGTTCGTACATTAAGCCTAAGCTTAATTTAGCATCCACAAGATTTTGTTCGGATGCTTTTTCAAACCATTTGAACGCTTGCTCAGCAGAAGGTTCAACGCCTTGCCCATTAATAAACAGATGAGCCAAATTATTTTGTGCTTCAGCAACACCGTTTTGAGCGGCTAACAACAGCCACTTTGCCGCCTCTTTATTGTCATTTTCAACGATTTCGCCTTGCAGATAGAGGGTTCCCATATAGCTTTGCGCGTTTGGGTTTCCTGCGTTTGCCGAGAGGCTTAACCATTCGAATGCTTTTTTAGGTTGTGCTTCCGTTCCTATGCCAAAGAGTGCCATGTGGCCGATTAAAAACTGTGCTTGATCGTTATCTTCTGAGGTGGCTTTAAGTAAGGACTGATAGGCTTCGGTGTAGTTTCCATTATTATACTGCTCAACACCTAATTCAAAGAGGGTTGTTTTTAATGACTCGGCTAAAGAGATGGACGATATACAAAACAGTAATAATGCCATCAACCATAGATTTCGTTGTTTCATAAAGCACTCGTAATTTTTTTTAAAAAATGAATGGCCGATTTTACAGAACCAACGTTAATTTACAAGAAAACTTCTGAACTAATACGTTAATTTAGGGTAGACAGAGGGGGGGGGAATTTTTTACTCGAACGGAATGCTTGACCATTACAGCTTTAGCAATTTACATGTTTGGGAATTATGACGGCATTACGTTGTTGTTTGGCTTCATACAGTGCTTCGTCCGCTTTTATATAGAGTTCATTACTGTCTAAGCGCTCTTTGGTGCAACTAATATAAGCGCCAATGGATATGGTCATGTAATCGCCGAGATCACTTTGTTCGTGCTCTATTTGAAGGGCTTCTATTTTGGCTCGAATGCCATCAATAAAGCGTAAAGATTGTTCTCGATCCGCACCCGAAAAAATAAAGGCAAATTCCTCCCCCCCCAATCGAAATACATAGTCATTAGGACGTTTTAATGATTGCATGAACGCTTGAGCCACTTTAATTAACGCTTGATCGCCAGCAGGGTGACCATAGCAATCGTTGTATTTTTTAAAATAATCAATATCAATCATGGCTAAGGTTATGGGGGCTTGATTACGTGCTGCAAGGCTGAGTTCTTTATCAATAACTTGATCAAAATAGCGTCGGTTATTAAGTTTGGTTAAAGAGTCGGTGATCGATAGTTTTTCAATGGCTTTTTTATCGGAAATATCTTGAATAATATTGGAATAACCGCAAACATTATAGTCTGCATTGAGCTCAGGGTGAACCGAAGAGTGAATCCATTTTGAGTGGCCATTTTTATCAGTTTTAACTAAAATATCCCCCGTCCAGCTGGCGCCTGTTGAAACAATGTTCAACACATCTTCTACTTGTAAGTATTTATTGCTATCCGAAATAAAAAAGTCCAGTTTTTGACCCATTAAATCTTGTTTTGTGTGGCCTAAAAAACGGCATAATTTACTGCTAATATCGATCAAAACACCCTCTAAATTAAATTTTGCCATGAGGATATTTTGGTCAATGATAAACATACGACTTTTTATGTCAAGCTGGGTTTTTCGTAAGCGTTGTAAGGAGTAAAATGCAATAAAAATAGAGGCAAGTACCGTGATAATAAATAGGGAAAGAATAATTGAGATTGCGCTGTCTCTTGTCTCAATCGCATTATTAAAAAATAGTTTGGCTTTTTTGTCGGCAAAATTAACCAGTTTTTCAGATTTTTTTGTAAGAAGAGCAACATGCTCTGTCTCGTTGTTTTTAGAAAGCGCAAGAGCCTCTTTATGCTTGCCTTCATTTTTTAGAAAAATAATATGATCTCGTATTTTTTTCCATTCAATAAAGCCGTTGTAAACGGCCTGAATGTCTTTGCGATCTCCTAAATAACGTTCAAAAATAATATCAAAGTTTTGTTGAGCCTGTTTTTCATACTTATTCACCAGTTGTTCTGCAGCCAACAGCTGCGCTTGATCCTCAGAAAAAGCCACGTCTTTCATATAACGGTGCATTGAGATCAAATTTATATTGATGTTTTTAGCGGCATTACTCACGGTATAGGGGTGTCGATAGAGCTTTTCGGCTTCAGAAGCAATAGTATTGAGGTAAAAAAGAGAGGAAGAGCCTAACGCAATGAGTAGAAAAATAATAATAGCAAAAACAGCGCTAATATTTTTTTGATTATTCATACGATTTCCTCGAATATTGCGTTTAAATTTTTTGAACCACCTCTTTAAGCAAGCAGGGCAAAAATACTTCGGTTAAAAGCAAAGGGTAGTTTTGTTGACAAGCGTGTTGACTAAATACCGAGCGTCTAGCATACCCTATTTTTTGTGTTGGATTAACAGAAATATGAATCGCTAAATAAGGCCAGAGATTGAGTGCTTGACGAGAAAAGGTAAAGGGTGTGCGTTGAATGGTGTTATCTTGAAATAACACCTCTCCTAAAGGCTTATTACCAAGTGTTTGCAGAGAAGTCCAAGGATTGTTGTCTGAAAAGTTTGGAATTACCGTGCGTGCGTACACCCAATTTTTTCCCCCCCCCCTAAGTAGAACACAGCGAACCCATGCGAGT
Organism: Thiomicrorhabdus sp.; assembly: GCA_027068835.1. Taxonomy (GTDB): domain Bacteria; phylum Pseudomonadota; class Gammaproteobacteria; order Thiomicrospirales; family Thiomicrospiraceae; genus Thiomicrorhabdus. The sequence continues at coordinate 8,859 of JAMOLY010000091.1, forward strand.
TCATTGGGTTTCATTTTTAAAAGTTGGCTTTCACTTGTTAAAGGGCGTTCCAGTTGTTCGGAAAGAACAAGTACCTCTAAGTTGGGATCAAGCAAGCGGAGCTGCGTGGTAAGCGAGCCTTGTGTACTTAGCCATTGCTGTGTGTGTTTTTTTGAGCTAATGCGCTGAATCAGTTTGGCAGGCTTCCAAAAAATAGGTTGGGCATGTGTGTGGGGGCTTTGTGCGTTGGTCTTGATAAGTTGCTTAATTTTAGAGAGCCGATCGCTTGCTTGCATTATGTATTCCTTAAGCGTGTTGATAGTCTATTTTTTGACCAATCCAACGTTCATTGAGAGCATCAATCTGTTCGGGAAATTCGATAATCATGGTACTTGCCCACGTTTTGGCAACGGGAATCCATTCCGCATCGCGTTTTAAATCGGCAATTCTAAATTCCAGTCCGCCAGTTTGTTTGGTTCCTAATACTTCACCAGGGCCGCGAATTTTTAAATCCTCTTCGGCAATTTTAAACCCATCCGTGGTTTCACGCATAATATTTAAACGAGCTTTGCCCGTTTGAGAGAGCGGGGCTTGGTACAATAAAACGCAGTGACTTTGCTTGCGGCCTCGTCCAACGCGTCCGCGCAGTTGGTGCAATTGTGCCAGCCCTAAGCGTTCGGCATTTTCAATAATCATTAAACTGGCATTGGGGACATTGACCCCGACTTCAATTACGGTTGTGGCAACCAACAGGTCTAATTGGTGCTGTTTAAACGCATTCATAACCAGCGCTTTTTGCTCCCCCTTAAGGCGACCATGAATTAACCCCACTCGTAAATCAGGCCAGTGCTCTGAAAAAAGAGAGGCTGTGACCTCGGCGGCTTGTGCGTGCAACAGCTCCGACTCCTCAATTAAGGGACACACCCAGTATGCTTGAATGCCTTGTTTGCATTTGGCGTATAGGTGCTCCATAATTTCAAAGCGTTTTTCATTGCTTAATACCGCAGTTTCAATGGGTTTTCGACCTGGTGGAAGCTCGTCAATTACGGACAGATCTAAATCACCGTAGGCGGTCATCGCAAGGGTTCTTGGAATAGGTGTGGCGGTCATAATCAATTGATGCGTGTGAATATCTTTATCACGATTTTTTTCGTGGAGAGATAAACGTTGATGCACACCAAATCGGTGTTGTTCATCAATGATTACAAACCCCAGTTTGTGAAACGTGACGGCTTCTTGGAATAGGGCGTGGGTTCCGATAATCACACGGGCGGCTCCCGTTTCAATTTGTGCCATCATCTCACGTTTTTCGGCCACTTTCATTCGTCCATTGAGCCAAGCGACGGGGATGCCTAACGGTTCTAACCACTCATTAAATGCTTCGAGATGCTGTTCGGCTAATATTTCTGTGGGCGCCATAATGGCGACTTGATAGCCTACATCGGCGGCTTGAATGGCCGCTAATGCAGCAATTATCGTTTTACCTGAACCCACATCCCCCTGTACCAAGCGTTGCATGGGGTGGGGCTGGCTTAGATCATTTTGAATTTCTTTAAGCACGCGTTGTTGCGCGAAGGTGAGTTCAAAGGGCAGGCTGGTAAGCAGTGCATTGCAGGTTTGGCTGGGTGGAAAGGCGGGGGCATTGCGCTGTTTTTCTGTCGCACGCATCTGTTGCATGGCGGCTTGTTGGTTAATTAATTCCTCAATAATTAAGCGTTGTTGAGCGGGGTGCTGAAACTGCTTAATTTGCCTTAAATCATCAGACGGTTGTGGTTGGTGTAGCGTTAACAGCGCTTGATTAAGCAGGGGAAGTTGCAGTTGCACGAGTAGTTTTTGTGGCAACAACTCTTCCAAAGGCGATTGTTTGAGCAGGGCAATGGCTTGCTTAATAAGTTTTAACATCGAGGCTTGCCCTAAGCCTTCGGTGGTTGGGTAGATAGGCGTTAGAGTGCTGTCTAAAGGAACGTACTGATCAGGGTGAATAAACTCATAAGAGGGGTGTACCATCTCAAGCCCGTTGTGGCCTGAGCGCAGCTCACCAAAGACGCGCACGGTTTTTCCGTGTGCAAATTGTTGAGCTTGTCGCGGGTAAAAGTGGAAAAATCGTAAGGTTACAAAGTGACCCGATTCGGTTTGCAGTGTAACTAATAAACTGCGACGACGACCTTGACTGAGTGTTTGAGAAAAGATGGTGCCTTCAATTAAAATTTCCCCCCCCACCTGTGCCGAACTTAACTCAACCAGCCGTGTTTTATCTTGATAGCGTAAAGGCAAGTGAAACAGCAAGTCTTGAACGACAAAAAGCCCCAATTTTTGGAGCTTTTCAAACTGCTTTTCCCCAACGCCTTTTAGGGAAGTTAAAGGGTGTTGCGCTAACATGCCTTTGTTAACATACTTTTGCGAACCTATTGTTTTAGGCCTCTTTAAATAAGAGGTTAATAAGAGGACAGCGCCATAATGCCATCCATCTCAACATCGGTGCCTTTGGGCAGTTCTTTTACACCCACGGCAGCTCGTGCAGGGTAGGGCTGTTCAAAATATTGTGCCATGATCTCATTTACGGTTGCAAAGTGGCTTAAATCGGTTAGAAAAATATTGAGTTTGGCGATGTCCTGCAAAGAACCCCCCGCGGCTTCACAGACTGCGGTAAGGTTTTTAAATACTTGATGAATGCGCTCGGCAATGTCCCCCTCTTTAAGTTCCATGGTGTCTGGAATGAGTGCAATTTGACCCGATAAATAAACGGTGTTTCCAATACGAACCGCTTGTGAATAAGTGCCAATGGCTTGTGGGGCTTTTTTTGTGGAGATAACTTCGCGCATGATGTGTTCCTTTTGGCTTAGATTCGATGAATTTTTTCTACAATAGAGAGTTGTTTTAACCTGCGCATAACCTGCGCTAAGTGAATACGATCCCGCACATTAATGGCAAAGTACATAAAGCTGTAAGTCTCATCTTTGTCTTCGGAGCGTACGCGCTCAATATCCGTACTGGTTTTGGCAATTTCATTTGCAATGGTGG
>JAMOLY010000092.1 GCA_027068835.1 Thiomicrorhabdus sp.
ACGCCATGCTTTTGAAATCTATTGTTATTTTTTGTCCACTTTCAAGCAGGACATGCGTGTCAGTTTGTTTAAACCCTGTGACCACGCCAACCACTAAATCGCCAAAATTTGAAATACTTTGCAGCGTATTTAATAGTTCTTTAGTGTTTTCAAGCATCTCTGCCTCTAAGGTTTGAATCGCCCCTCGGTAACCATGGCGTCTTTCGTACTCTTGAAGCCCCTGTTGGATTGCAGTGTTGGCTTGTGCTTGAAATTGACTGTTGATGGTCGTTACAATGGTTAGGCCATTTTGAAGCGCCTCGTCTCCAAACTGTTTTAAAGCAAATGCACGTGCCATCTCCGCAACATAATTTGCGCGAATATCCACAACTGTGCCATTACGTCGTGCATGAACCTCTACGGCTTGTGCCGTAAGCATCTCTTCTTGGGTAATAAAGTTTAGGTCGTGCATTCGACGTAAAACATAATTACGTCTCAGTATGGCTCGGCTTGGATTGGTAATTGGGTTAAAGGCAGAAGGGGCTTTGGGCAAGCCCGCAATCATTGCAAACTCATCCAGCGAAAGCTCTGTAATTGGAGTGCCATAATACGTTAATGCCGCCGCGGCCACGCCGTAAGAGCGGTGTCCTAAAAAAATTTTATTTAAATACAGTGCTAAAATTTCTTGTTTACTTAGCTCGCTTTCAATTTTATAAGAGAGCATAATCTCATTCAATTTGCGCAAATAGGTTTTTTCTTTGCTTAAATAAAAATTACGTGCCACCTGCATGGTAATGGTAGAGCCACCGGACTGTTTCTCTCCCGTGGTAATTAATTCAAACACCGCACGAGAAAGCCCTTTGTAGTCTACGCCACCATGCTCAAAGAAATTTTCATCTTCCGAGGCAATAATCGCCTGAGTCATACGTTCAGGAATTTGATGATACTGGAGAGGGATGCGTTTTTTGATGCCAATTTCACTGATGAGCTTGTCATCCTCGGTCACAATTCTAAGCGGAACTTGATAGCTCACATCTTTAAGTTCGGCAGGGTCTGGCAACGTTGGGTAGATCGTAACGGCATAAAAAATAACCGCAATGACGGGGAGTAAAATAAATCCAATAAAAGCATTAAACCAAATGAACCAACGAACCCAGCGCCACTTGCTTTTAGGTTTGGTGTTTTTGGGGGAGGCTGGTGCGGTTTGTGTGGGTTTTATGTCACTCATGAAAAACTCTAGCAAGGGTGGTTTAAAAAGGCGCGATCATATTTTGTAAAAATATGTACCGTGTTTATTAATGGGTATTATAACGAAGTTCGATTTATGAATGTATAGAAACGAAAAAACCCAGTATAAAACTGGGTTTTTTCGACTAACGTTGGGCGTTAGTGATTATTTATTGCTGTAACGACCTGTTTTAATGTCGCCGTACATACACCATAAATTACCACCTACAATGTAGATAATGGCCAGTGCAACACCAACCATACTGCTGATTTCTGCAATGGCAGCGGGAAGAATGTCTGCCCATACACCAATAATCACGGCAACTGGAATAAAGACCGCAACCACAACAAGACCTGTCAAAATTAAAAAATTACCCATGATTTTACGCCTCAGCTTAAGTTTTTTATTTTTTTGTATAACAGTTCGAACTATACTTAGGTTGAACGCGAATATCAACACTTTCAAAAATAAAGATTGATTTAGGTCAATAAAAGATAAGTTCCTGTTATTTAAGGGGTTGTTGATAATAATAATTTTAGAGGTATAGAATAAAATTATGTCAAATGTAACGCAAGTGGTACTGGCAACTGGCAACGTTGGGAAAATAGCCGAAATGACCGAGATTTTAGCGCCTTACGGCTGGCAAGTAACGCCTCAAGGCCAGTTGTTTGATTCGGAAGCAGAAGAGACAGGGTTAACCTTTATTGAAAATGCCATCCTAAAAGCACGGTACGCTTCCGAGCAAACAGGGCTTCCCTCCATTGCCGACGATTCAGGCATTGAAGTCACTGCTTTAAAGGGACAGCCGGGTATTTATTCAGCACGTTATTCCCAAGACCTTTACGGGGAGCAAGCCACCGATCAAACCAATTTGCAAAAGTTATTGGATGAACTGAAAGCCGTACCTAAAACGCAACGCCAAGCCAGTTACTATTGCGCCATGGTCTATGTTGAACATGCCCATGATCCCATTCCCATTATTGGATTAGGGCGTTGGTACGGCGAAATTTTAGCCGCACCGCAAGGCAAAGGCGGTTTTGGTTATGATCCTATTTTTTGGGTGGAAGAGTTGAACAAAAGTGCTGCAGAACTGCCTAAAGCACAAAAAAACAGAATGAGCCACCGAGGTCAGGCTTTGAACAGCTTGGTGATGCAGTTACGGCGTGGGGCTTAGGAATTAAATGTAATGAGTGAGGTTAAAGCTTGGTTCTATTTTTTGATGGTGTTGTCGTGTCTGCTTAATTTTGTATTCATGCTTATTTCCAAGTAGGCTTTTATTTGGTATCGTTCTTTAAAAAATAGCGAGCTTTAAACGTAGTCGATTTTTTTTACAAGTTTAGTTGTACTTGTATGATTAAAAACAACCAAAGTAAAAGGGGAAATTGAATGAAAGCTATCTGCCAATTAACGGTTTTAACTGGATGTTTAGTTGCTTTTTCAGGGTGTGTTACTGAAAAAGAGTTGATGATTAAAGAGGGGTATCCCGTAGCCTATGCCGATGGTTTTGATGATGGCTGTCACAGTGGTAAAAGTGCTGGAGGCAGCGACTTTGATCGATTTAAAAAAGACATCAATCGTTTTGAAAAAGACGCTAAATATGCACAAGGATGGACTGATGCCTTTAGGCAGTGTGAAACCGAAGAAGAGGCAAGAGAAAGGCGGAGTCGAATAAGAATAGAGCAACAGCAATTAATTGAGGACAGAAGGTATAACAACAGGCAATATCAGCGCTATCTTGATCGTGCAGTTTTTAATGAAGTAGATACTCGTGGATGGGATAAAGCCCTTCGCCGATAGCTTGACGTATATTTTGCAATAAAAAGGACAATGGCTGATGATAAATAATATGTTAACGGTACTTTTTGGTTCGATTACAAAAGGGCGTTTGATGCGTTTGCCATACCTCGGTTACTGTTTATTTTTGGTTTTATCAGCTATTGGTCTAGGGGTTATAATTGTTTTGGCGATAGGCGCTGGAGAGCACATTATTGGCGGAGACCTTTTGCAGGCTCAAGATAAGTTACGAGAGTGGTTTACAGTTCCTTTTTTGATGATATTTGGACTGTCTTTGATGTTGTTGGTATATGCTGGTGTTAATATTACAGTCAAGCGAATTCGTGATATTGGTTTACCTGGTTGGTGGGTTATGCTAGCAATCATCATATTGGGGAGCATTGTTTCTTTTACGATTTCAAAATCAGCGAGCAGTGGTTTATATAATCTAATTTGGATACTTTTGTTATTGATTCCCTCCAATACTTTGAGTCGTGAAAATACAGAAGATAAATAATAAAATTTGTTATATTTTTTAAGGAAGTTATTGTGGATGAATTAGGCGTTGAAGCGTTAAAAATACTTATCAGTATTATTGTTGCGCTTGTTGGGTGGGTATTTGCTCATAAATTTACATCTAAAAGAGATCTAACTAACAAAAAACTAGAAAATATACTAAACCTTACTATGGAATCTTATAAAGCATTATCATTATATAGTTCTGACCCTGGCAGAAATGACGGACAACTTCATCTAGTGAATACTTTGATTAACATACAGTGCTTTGGTAATAAAGAGCAAGTTGATATGGCTGATACAATATTAAAATCAATAGCTGATCCAACTGAATTTATTATAGGGCTAGGTGATTTAATGACATCATTACGTAGTAGTTACAGGCATGATCTTCAACTATCTAAAATAGAAGGAAATGTATCTGTTGTGCGTAGAACAAAAAGATAATAAGAGCCATCAACGCGGACAATTCACTGTGTGGTTTTTTTTGCGCTAAAAAAGCCTAGCACAAAAAAAACACACAGAAAATTTTCGGTTATTATCCGAATTTAAGAGGCAATACTTTCCAAAGGGAACTGACTTTAAAGACGAGAGTGAAGAAGAGATTCAACACGTGATGGATAGATTTAATCGTCAGCCCTGAAGAACGCTCTAATCCATTGACATAGCTTAATATTTTCATAAAAAACCAATATTATTTCGACCAAAAAGAGTAAAGTATAGATCTATTTACTGGTCAAAATGGTGTTGAGTTTTTACGGTATTGTTAAACTATATCAATGGGTTTAGGGGTTTTAGGGTCGACTAATTATAATGCTGGCGCGATGTCAGACCACGTGTTAACGGGGTTAATTGTGACCTCACCATTTTCATTCACTAAAAATTCAAATACATCCCAAGTTACATTATTACCTTCACCAGATGTGGGCGGTGTAAATAATGAGACATTACCATTTATATTTAACTCAACAATCGCAGGGGAGTCTGTGATGCCTGGATTATAACTTCCACTGTAGTTATGAACGGAATAGCGATAAATACCTGCTTGAGGGAAATTAAAAATAGTAATAACCTCGGGACCAAAACTGCTTGTATCATCAATATCAAGATTGGCAAAGGGAGCGCCTGTTAAGCTACCTCGGTTACTATAATAAATATGTATGTCGCTTCCAGCAGGGCCTATGTAGTGCGAATCAAGATCCAAAGGGTTTTCACCCCAGCTTAATTTAATGGATGCCGTTACACCACTGGAGCTTCCTCCTGTAGAGAGCACTAAACCACTTTCCATAGCAAAATTAGATGTTGTTGTCGATAAGCTTACGGTATTTGTTTTTACGCCATTCTCTAAACCAACGATCAATACAATGGCATTTGTTTTGGCTCCGATTGAAAAGTTACCTTCTGCATCGGTAAAGGTATAATCTGTTCCAGAGTAATCATCTCCTTCAGATACAACATAAACATTGGGCATTCTAACGCCCTCTTCATTTTCAACCCAGCCTGTAATTTGAACTTGTTCATAAAGAATATCGGCATTCCACGTTGAAAAATGGCTTACCGTTCCTTCATAATAGCTGGTTGTTGCATCCAGTATTGCATTGCCTTCCTCTACCCAAAGGCCTGTGCTCTCATTATAAAAGTAAAGAGGAATGGTACTTGGAGGGGCTATGCCTGTTCGATTGGTAACAGGAATTCGAATCGTTGCATTGGAACCTTCGGAAAGATTTAGGTCATTTCCTTCCGAATCACGAAATACTACGTTCAACGCCCCAAAACTTTCAATGGGAGCCAAAGTCCCTGCACCAATGTCTGTTTTCATGTCACCAGGCATTAAGTCAATATCAACAGTAGGATCGATAGGTGTGATTTCCACAGTCACTTCACCGGTGGGTTCTGTACCGTCTAACTTCACTAAAGAGAGGGCATCAATAAATACTTTGGCGGGTGAGTTATCAACACTTAGCGTTTGCGGCACGCTTGAATCAAATGTTTGTGTTGTCGCAACAGGCAGCATGAGGATGGGGAGGCTGGTTGTTGTATTTTGATCTTGTACTTGAATAACTTTGGATTGTTCGGCATAGCCCGCTAAAGAAAAAGTGACCACCACTCGTTCATCAGGCGTAACCTCTTGTAGTGTAAAGTTTCCACTTTCATCACTTTCAGTTGTTATTTGAAAGGCGCGAATATTAACATTTTGTAAAGGGTCGCCAGTATTGGCATTAAGAATTTTCCCTACAATTCCACCTGTTTCACCCATTGTGTTTTCAGTATTTTGATTGTCGCTTGAACCTGAATTATCTGAATTAATACATGCCGTCAGTAGCAACATGGTAATAATAGGCATTATTTTTTTGAAGATTAAATTCACTTTTTTTATTTCCTTTTGTAAACAGCTAAAGCCTTTATACCCATAAAATTAGCAGCCCATGGGTCTTAGTGCTTATTTCATGAGGTTTAATATGGAGGATTATAGTTTATTTAAAATTAAAAATTAGGTATTTAACGTAAAAATTTAAACCTTCTTAAAAAGCGCTTAATTAACGAATTTTTAATAGACCATGTAAAATAAATCGCATTTAATTAATAATTAACATGGCTTATTTCGTGAACTTTACTCAACCGATTCCCTTAACACTATATGTACACTATCCATGGTGTGTGCAAAAGTGTCCGTATTGTGATTTTAACTCGCACAATGTAAAGCCTGATATCGATGAAGCGGCTTACATTGATGCGTTGATTAAGCAATTAGAACAGACCTTACCCATGATTTGGGGGCGGCCGATTCATGCCATTTTTTTTGGTGGCGGTACGCCCAGCTTAATTTCCGAGGCGGGATTGAATCGCTTTATGTCGCATGCCCGCGCGTTATTGGGGTTTGATCCGAGCATTGAAGTGACGCTGGAAGCCAATCCCGGCACGGTGGATTTTGAGAAGTTTTCGGGGTTTTATCAGTCGGGCATTAACCGTTTGTCGATGGGCATTCAAAGTTTTGACGATGAAAAGCTAAAGGCGTTGGGTCGTATTCACAGTGCGGATGAGGCGTGTTTGGCGATTGAAGCGGCGAAAGGTGCAGGATTTACCAATTTTAATTTAGATTTAATGTTTGCCTTGCCCAATCAAACCGTTGAACAAGCCTTGGCCGATGTAGAGCAAGCGCTGTATTTTTCCCCCCCCCACCTTTCGCACTATCAATTGACCTTAGAACCCAGCACGCCGTTTTATAAAAATCCCCCCCCCCTCCCCGAAGAGGATTTGGCGTGGGAGATGCAACTGGCTTGTCAGGCACGCATTAAAAATGCACACTATGACCATTATGAAGTGTCTGGCTTTGCGCAAAAAAATCGCCAGTGCAAGCATAATGTAAACTATTGGCAGTATGGCGATTACATTGGTTTGGGGGCGGGCGCACATGGCAAAATTACCGTACCACCCGAGGGCAAAATTTGGCGAACCCAAATGCCTGCGTCCCCAGGGGGCTATATTGAAGAGATGAAGCGCCCACAGCCTGGTCGCCAAATTTTGGTGTCAGAACACGATGCTTGTTTTGAATTTATGTTAAATGCACTACGTTTGCAGGAAGGCTTTGATTTGTCCCTATTTGAACAGCGCACGGGCTTGCCACGTTCCGCGATAGAGGGGGGGGTAAAAATTATGCAAGAAAAAGGTTGGCGCATGGTGTCAGAACCCAATTATTTAAAATTAACCACGAAAGGCAGACATTATTTGAATGATGTGGTGAGCTTGTTTTTATAAAGGAGTTTAAAAAATGAACCGTTGTGAATGGGCGAATTCAAATTCGCTGGAAACCGCATACCACGATGAAGAGTGGGGCGTGCCTGTGCATGATGATCGGCTTCTGTTTGAAATGTTGATTTTAGAAGGGGCGCAAGCGGGACTGAGTTGGGCGACGATTTTAAAAAAACGAGCGGGCTATTTAGAGGCGTTTGATTATTTTGAGGTTGAAAAAATCGCTACTTACGACGAACACAAAATTGCACAGCTATTAGACAATCCTGCTATTGTTCGTAATAAATTGAAAGTCAATGCCACGGTGGTGAACGCCAAGCGGGTGTTGGAGATTCAGCAAGCGTACGGCAGTTTTGATGCGTATATCTGGTCGTTTGTAGACGAAAAACCGATTCAAAACCAATGGCAACAGCTCTCTGATGTGCCCGCTAAAACAGCGTTATCGGATAAAATGAGTAAAGACCTCAAAAAAAAAGGCTTTAAATTTATTGGCTCTACGACATGCTATGCATTTATGCAGGCAGTGGGTATGGTAAACGACCATGTGGTATCGTGCTTTCGGCACACAGAGGTTCAAAGACAGGGTAAGGGAAACGCATGAATTTAGAGCAGTCGGATAAGATAAAACAGGGCATACAAACCACATTTGATGATGTGGCCAACCAATACGATTCCAGTCAGTTTTTTCGCTTGTCGGCGCAAAAAATGGTGGCGATGCTGACCATTAAAGAGGGCATGAAGGTGCTGGATATTTCAACTGGCACGGGCATAGTGGCGATTGAGATGGCCAAACAACACCCAGCCCTTCAAATTGAAGCGATAGATCTCTCGGCGGGCATGTTGGCACAAGCCAAACGTAAAGCAAGTAATGAAGGCATTCAAAACATTACTTTTATACAAGGGGATGTGGAGGCATTGCCTTATGAAGACGGTACGTTTGATGTGATTACTTGCGGATACGGCATGTTTTTTTACCCCCAAATGGAACAGACCTATCGGCAGTTGTGTCAAAAATTAAAAGAGGGGGGGCAAATTATTTTCTCTTCCTTTACGCAAGAAGCGTTTGCGCCTTACGTCACCCTATTTTTACAACGTCTTGAAACCGATTATCAAATAGAAATTCCCAAGGTCTCGATGGAGCGCCTTAAAACCGAGGCACAAATGCGTACTTTAGCGGAGTTGAGTCGTCCTCAAAAAATAGAGATTGAGCAACACTCCATTCGTTACCCCGTAACGGTGGATCAGTGGTGGGAGATGCTAAACAGTGCGGGCTATAAGGGATTGCTTAATCGCTTGGATCGGACTCAATTAACGCAGTTTAAAAAGAAGCATTTAGCGGAGGTAGAGGCGCTTGCGACGAATGGAACGTTTGAGCTAAATGCTGATACTTTGTTTGGGTGGGTGCGTTTATAGCCTATGAAAATCGTACTGATTAGGCATGGTAAGCCAGATATAAAAAGGACGGGAAGGGTGAATGCGTCGGAGTTTGGTGTTTGGTTATCGGATTATGATTTGGCTGGCATTGATGCCACGTTACCTCCTCCAAAAAAGACCATCAAGTCTGTAATGACATGTGATTTTATTGTGTGTAGCAATCTTGTTCGCTCACTTGAATCCGCGACATTATTAAATATACCCCCCCATAAAATTTGTGCTAAATTTAGAGAGTTTGAAACCCCTTACGCGCTTTGGAAAAGGCCAGCGTTACCCATTACTGTTTGGATATGGGTGTTCCGATTATTGCAGTTAACGGGGTATTCTCGTTATTCTGAGTCTTATGCCCATGCAAAAAAACGAAGTGAAGCTTGTGCCAATCAGCTTATAGAGCTGGCTAAAACGCATGGCCGTGTGGTATTTGTAGGCCATGGTTTGTTAAACTTTTGTATGCACAAATATTTATTGAAAAAGGGATGGAAAGGGCCTCAAAAATCACTTAAAAAATATTGGAGTGTTGGGGAGTATTTTTATGGTGAAATATAACCGTATTGCTCGATTGTTAAAGCTTCCTATTTTATCGGTGGCTGTGCTTTCGGGGTTCATGTTTTATTTGGGTTCAATGGTTGATGTATTTCAGTTTGATTTTGAAGGTCAAACAGTACTCTCAGCTTTGCTGTTTACAGCGGGACTGGTATTAATTGCCATGGCGGGAAAATTGTTTCGTAAAGTCAATACGACGGTCAATCCTTTAACCCCTGAAAAAACGAGTCAATTGGTTACATCAGGATTGTATCGATTTTCAAGAAACCCAATGTATGTTGGTTTTTGGTTATGGTTGCTGGCGATATTTGTGTTGGTTGGCAATGGAGTGAATGCTATTTTTATGGTGCTGTTCGTATGGATTGCGAATTGGTTTTATATTGCACCAGAAGAGCGGGCTTTAGAGATGTTATTTGGCGCGAATTATTTGGCGTACAAACAAAAGGTGAGACGTTGGGTTTAAGGATGATAATAGAATGAATTCGTTAAAAACAGGTCAAATGGATGGGCTTACTCAGCTTTTTAATCGGGCGGGATGGTTAGCGGCGGTTCAAAACAGCATCGGGGTTTCGATCGCGGCAAACACTTCGGATGTGAAGGCCGTGTTTTTTATTGATTTGGATCGTTTTAAGTGGGTCAATGACAGCTTGGGGCACGATGCGGGTGATCTTTTGTTGCAAAAAGTCTCACGCTTGATTGAGTCCTGTTTGGTGATTGAAGGCGAACAAGCGGATGTGGTGGGTCGTTTTGGCGGGGATGAGTTTGTGGTGTGGGTTCAGCACCCCAAGTCGATGGCTTGCTTAGAGGAGGTTGCCAATGCGATTGTCAAAAAACTGTCTCAGCCCATTTGTTTAAGTGACTCTAATTGTGATGAGAGTACCGAGGTTGAGATTGGTGCCTCCATTGGTGTGTCGCATTATCCAAACGATGCAAAAGAGATTGAGGCGTTGTTAAAATTTGCCGATTTAGCCATGTATCGTGCCAAGCATTCGGGGCGCAATCAGGTGGTGTTTTATAAACCAGAGATGATACAGCACATTGAGCGTCGTCGTCAGGTACAAATTCAATTGCGTAAAGCTTTAAAGCAGCAACAGTTAGCCTTGGATTATCTGCCTGTTTTTGATACGCAAAGTCAAGAAATGGTGGCGATTGAAGCCAAGTTAAATGTTGCAGAGTGTGCGGAGTTAATGAACTTGGATGCGACCCAACTTTTGGGCATTGCAGATGCATCTCAAGTAGGCGTGGTGTTAGGAGAGTGGATGGTGACGGAGACCATTCGTTTTTGTGCTCAGTTACAGCAAGAGGGCGCGGAGGTTGCCTGTGCGATAGAGATTCGTCCTTGTCACTTTCAGCAAAAAGAGTTTGTAAGCTGGCTAACAGAGCAGCTTGATGAATATGGCGTTGCCCCTGAACTCATTATTTTATCGTTAAGCGAAGGCTGCTTAAACAGCCAACGGTTTTCGGTAATGACACACTTAACCGATCTGTCTAAATTGGGTGTGGACATTGCAATTCGTTCGTTTGGTGCGGGTAATTGGTCGTTGTTACGACTGCATGACTGGCCGATTGATCGCTTAAGCTTAAGCCCGAGATTTGTGCAAGAGGTGTCTCATAATAAGGTCATCGCCACATTGACCGAAACGCTCATTGAAATGGGGTTAACGTTAAATAAAAAAGTGATTGCCTGTGGCGTATCCAGTGCCGAGCAAGTGGCCTTTTTAAACAGCCACGGTTGCTATTTAATGCAGGGGCCTTATTTAAGCGAGGCCTTGTCTAAAGAGGATGTTGAGGCAACGTTAACCAAAGCGTTAGCGGGAGATGCCATGGAGCTATCGCCTTATTATGATTCACTGTTAGATGAGATGGATTTGGAAGAGGGCTTGAATTTTGAGTCTCAGAATAAATATTAAAGAGAATTTTTTGAATGAATAAACAAGTATTTTTTAAATGGCTAAAGCGCGCCACCTTAGTTTTGGGAATCATTCCCATTTTACTTTTTTTAGCCTTTGCAGGCGCGGTGAGTTTTATTGATTTTAATCAGTATAAACCTCAAATAGAACAAGAAGTCTCTTCTTATACCAACCGTGAATTTAAAATTGAAGGGGAGGTTGATGTCTCTGTTTTTCCGTTTGCATTTCATATTGGTGAATCGTATTTAAAAAACCCAGAAGTGTTTGATTCGGAACGCTTGTTGTCGATTAAAGAGACTCAAATAGAGCTGTCACTGTCTGCTTTATTGCTGAGTAAGACCATTCGGGTGATCAGCTTAGAACTGCTTGAACCTCAGTTGCACTTAATTAAAACTGAGCAGGGCGATAATTGGTCTGACCTTAAAGGGGTGGCGCACTGGCTGGGTTTAAAAAATGCTCCAATGTTAGCTAATTTAGCCAAACCTCAAACAGCGACAGAGTGGTTTGAATCGCTAGAGAGAGTTCAAGTAAGCCTTAATGCCGAGACAGGGGGGGGAGAAAATTCTAAAACAGCTCCTCAAAATTCAACGCCTTGGGGGTTAGACAGTTTGGTGATTCGTGAGGGTAAATTTCA
>JAMOLY010000093.1 GCA_027068835.1 Thiomicrorhabdus sp.
CGATGTGACGAGGGTTTTCCAGAAATTTTTCCATGTACACTTCTGGGTTACCAAAAAAACTGCCCGCTTCGGATTTGGTCAGTTGAATGGATTTAATGAGGTTTGCCTCGGTATGCACCACGCGCATTCCTCGACCACCACCACCACCGGAGGCTTTAATAATAATCGGATAGCCGATCTCTTTGGCCATACGATGGTTTTCAATATCATCGGTACCAAGCGGGCCACCCGAGCCAGGAACAGTCGGAACGCCAGAGGCTTTCATCGCACGAATCGCTTCTACTTTATCGCCCATAATGCGGATGGTTTCTGCTTTAGGGCCAATAAAGGCAAAACCACTCTCTTCAACGCGTTCAGCAAAGTCAGCATTTTCAGATAAAAAACCATAACCGGGATGAATCGCTTCGGCATCGGTAATTTCAGCGGCGGCAATAATCGCGGGTACATTTAAGTAACTGTCGGCAGAGGCTGGGGGGCCAATGCAAACTGATTCGTCGGCTAATAATACGTGTTTTAAATGGGCGTCAGCGGTGGAGTGTACGGCCACGGTTTTAATGCCCATCTCTTTGCAGGCACGCAAAACGCGCAATGCCACTTCGCCACGGTTGGCGATGAGAATTTTTTCAATCATGATATACGCCTTTCTTATTCGATGACGAACAGTGGTTGACCAAATTCAACGGAATCGCCATTCACGCCTAAAATTTTGGTAATTGTACCGGCTTGATCGGACTCAATAGGGTTCATGATTTTCATGGCTTCGATAATGCATAGGGTATCGCCTACAGCGACTTGATCGCCTACTTTGACAAAATCACCGGCATCAGGAGCAGGGGCTGAATAGAAGGTTCCAACCATTGGAGAGGTAACGGTATGCCCGCTGGTTTCGGCCGGTTGTGGTGCGGTCGCTATTGGAGCGGCGGCGGTTGCAACAGGAGCCGCAGCTGGCATCGCCATAGGGGCTTGCATAGCGGGTGCAGAGATAAAAACAGGCTCTTTGCTACGCGTAATACGAATATTGTGCTCGCCTTCTTTGATTTCGATTTCTGCAATATCAGATTGCTCTACGATTTCGATGAGCTTACGTATTGAACGAATATCCATGATGTTGTCCTTCTCTCTATTGAGTGTACTTTAAATTTAGGTATAAATTTTTCTCCCCCCCCCCCTTTTGCATCTCTTAATTTAAAGGAGTGCTTTAAAGAAGGGGGGGAGGTTTTTTTGTTATTTAATTTTTTCGACGGCGGCTAAAAAGGCCAATTCGTAACCTTGTGGGCCTAACCCTGCAATCACGCCATCCGCTAAATCTGAAAAATAGGAATGTGCTCTAAACGGTTCACGTTTATGAATGTTTGACAGATGAATTTCAATAAACGGAATGCTCACCGTTGCCAGTGCGTCTCGAATGGCAACACTGGTGTGGGTAAAGGCGGCGGGGTTAATAATAATGTAATCGGTTCCATCGTCCATCGCTTGATGAATGCGTTCAACAATTTCATGCTCGGCATTGCTTTGAAAGTTAAACAGACGAATATTACACTCATCGGCTAAGCTTTCTAATGACTCAATGATATCTGCCAGCGTGTGACGACCATAAATTTCAGGTTCACGGCGACCCAACATATTTAAGTTGGGGCCATTAATCACTAAAAGAGTTGCCATAGCGGTGTGTATCCAGATCGGTTGAATTGTTTGGAGTATAACGCAATTACAGCCCTTTCTCTATGCAAAAGCGATAAAAGTGGGATAATCTTTGCATTAAATGGTGCGTTTTGTATTGAAAAGTGGTTATTGGGTGGTTAGGGTATATTTTAAAACGTTTTTTTGGAGGAGGTACAAGATATCTGTAATTACTAATTTTAATCATAGAATTTTTAGTAAACTAAATAGTTAAGCGCTTAACTTATAGAAATTTTATATCTGATCTTGTGTATAAAGCGTATATTTTTTATCCAATTCACCTTGAAGTATATTTTTTTGATAACTCTTCCCATTTTGGAAATAGTTTGAAAATGCCTCGTGTAGTATGCTCAAAAGTATTCACTAATTCTTTCCAATGTATTTCATCTATATCCTCACTCTGTGAACCAATAGTAAATGTTCTTGTACCATCATCTTCGGAGTCTGTTTTTTCAATTAGATGAAAAATATGTTGATCAGATAAATGAATATAGCCTGAACATAACTTATATACTTTTTTAACCCAGGGGTTTTTTTTAGATAAAAGGTTTACTAGGTAAAAATCTTGTAGATATTTACCATCCTTATCTTTTATTTTGTTTAAATGCATTCCGTTAATGATACTCATTGCTGTTTTATGTTGATCTTCAGTTATTAAAACACCATAAAACCGAAGTACATTATCTAGTTGCATTCTTGAAGTGGCTACACTATCTCGTACCTAGATGATGCATTACTATATCATCAAACGAGGAGAGGCAAATGGCTCAACGAAAATACGATCAACAACTTAAAGATGACGTTATAAATGCTGTAATTATAG
>JAMOLY010000094.1 GCA_027068835.1 Thiomicrorhabdus sp.
TCATGGAGGTGTCCATCCCTCCATATTTGGCTGTCTGTAAATCGTGATGTTTTCATAAAATCTCCTGTCCGTTTAGGGGAATTGAAATTCTACTTTTAAACTCGTTTATTTTGCGGGGAGATTACAAATCCATGTGGCTATTGTATGCGACAAGGAAACTCTAAATATAAAAAGGTAAGGAAAAAAAAGGGGGGGAGAATTTTAGAACCTCTAAGAATAAGAGGTTCTAAAAAGAAGGCTATGCTTCTTGTTTATGCAAATGCAAATCCATTTGAGGATAAGGAATTGAAATATTTGCTTCATCAAAAGCTAATTTTACTTTTTCGTTCATGTCCCACATTACACGCCAATAATCACCGCTATTCACCCATGGACGTACGATAAAATTAACACTGCTGTCTGCGAGTTCAGACAAGGCAATGACTGGTACAGGTTCTGGCAAAATACGACTGTCTTCTTTTACCAGTTTTTCTAAAATGGACTTGGCTAAACGAAGATCGTCATCATAGCCAATGCCAAACACCATATCAACACGACGGGTATCTCTGGCTGAGAAATTAATAATGGCTCCAGAATACAATGCACCATTTGGCACAATCACTTCTTTATTGTCACCTGTGCGCATTTGTGTACTGAAAATTTGAATTTTTTCCACCACACCCGTCACGCCTCCTGCTTCAACAAGGTCACCCTTTTTAAAAGGCTTAAACACCAAAAGCATCACTCCTGCTGCAAAATTTTGCATCGAACCTTGTAACGCTAAACCAATGGCTAACCCTGCTGCCGCAATCAAAGCCACTAATGAAGAAGTATCCACACCAAGCTGATTTAATGCCGCAATAATAAGAAACAACAGTAATACGGCATTTAAAATGGAGCCAACAAAATCAATTAACATTTCGTCCATTGCAGATTTATGTAAAAGTTTTTTCACTAACTTCACAATAAATTTAATAACCATCCGCCCAATAATAAAAATTAGTATCGCAGTAACCAATTTAATTGCCCAAGGCACGGCGTATTCATTCATTAATAACTCAACATCCATAAAACTCTCCTAAACTTTAAAAAACAACCTAAATTCAAATCATGACTAACTGGTAATCAGGGTTCCAACTCCTTCGTCGGTAAACACTTCTAACATCACTGCATGCTCAACTCGACCATCAATAATATGAGAAGAACAAACCCCAGACTCAACGGCCTCTAAAGCACACTGAATCTTGGGCAGCATTCCACCGTATATTGTGCCGTCTTTTACCAACTGCTCAACGCTTTCTGAATTAAGGCCGGTCAATAACACACCCTCTTTATCCAAAAGCCCTGCGGTATTGGTCAGTAAAATGAGCTTTTCTGCCCCTAATGCTTCGGCAATTTTACCCGCAACTAAATCGGCATTAATATTATAGGAGTGCCCATCCTCACCCACGCCAACAGGAGCAATGACGGGAATAAAGTCATCCTGAACCAACATATCCAATACTTTCGTATTAATTTTACTCACTTCACCTACATGCCCCAAATCAATAATTTCAGAGGCATTTAGCTCAGGGGAGTTACGCGTCATGTGCATTTTGGTGGCACAGATTAAGTTACCGTCCTTACCCGTTAAACCCACTGCATTGCCGCCATAGCGATGAATCAGGTTTACAATCTCTTTGTTCACTTGCCCGCCCAAAACCATTTCTACGATGTCCATGGTTTCGGTATCCGTGACACGCATTCCTTGAACAAATTCCGACTCTTTGCCAATACGCTCTAACAATTGACCAATTTGTGGCCCTCCGCCATGCACGACAATAGGGTTCATTCCCACGAGCTTCATTAATACAATGTCACGCGCAAACCCCGCTTTGAGTTTGTCATCAATCATGGCATTGCCACCGTATTTAATTACAATGGTTTTACCTGAAAAACGTTGAATATAGGGCAGAGCTTCGGCTAACACGGAGGCGACATTTTGCGCTTGTTCTTTATTTAAGTTCATTGTTGTTTGCACTCTCATGGCTTAATCTCTAAAGTTGTTAAATTGCAATGGCAGTTCTAACTCATCCATGTTGCGCAACATTTGCATCACTTGCTGCAAATCATCCCGCTTTTTACCTGTTACACGAATGCTATCGCCTTGATTAGCCGTTTGCACTTTAAATTTAGCGTCCTTAATGGCCTTAATGATTTTTTTAGACAACGGAGCATCCAATCCCTCTTTCATTTCAACCACTTGCTTGGCCGTTTTTAACTGAATATCGGGGTCTTTTTGCTCCATGCATTTAACATCAATGCCACGACGATTGGCTTTTTGCACCAAAATATCAAACATTTGATTTAACTGAAAATCCGATGCAGTCATCATAGTTACCGTGGTGTCTTTTAATTCAAAACACGAATCGGTTCCTTTAAAATCATAACGCGTGGTAACTTCTTTATTGGCTTGATCAATCGCATTGGTTAGTTCGTGTTTGTCCAATTCTGAAACAATATCAAATGAAGGCATCTTTGTAC
>JAMOLY010000095.1 GCA_027068835.1 Thiomicrorhabdus sp.
AAAACCTTTTGTCTGATGTCCTTGAACGTTTCAAATACTGTTTTCTGCACTCGAAAACTGACCCCCTACGGCACTCGAAAATTGACCCCCCCAGCCGTTGGTTAGCTATCGGACAATGTCCGATATTCAAGTATGCTAAGCATGATAAAAAAACAAGAGATTATAATTGGCTACTTCCGACAGGGGAAGAGCAAAAAACAATTGGCTCGCGATCTTAATGTGTCGCGAAACACGGTTAAAAAATACATTTCGGCTTATAAGGAAAAACAAAGTGCCGAAGATGATTTAACTAAAATCCCTCCTAAAGGAGTGATTGAAACACCTGTTTATGACTCAAAAAAGAGGTCCCGAATAAAACTGACCCCTGAGGTATGTAAGCAAATTGATGATTATTTGGCGGACAATCTTCGCAAACAGGGAATTGGTCGTTCCAAACAGCAAATGAAGGGTGTTGATATTCATGAGGCTCTTTTGGATGCTGGTTATTCAATTGCTTATCGGACGGTGTGTAAATATATTGAACGACAAAAAAAGAAAGGCAGGGCTGTTTTTATTCGCCAGCATTATGATCCGGGTCAGGCAGTAGAATTTGACTGGGCTTATGTCAAAATTGATATTAAGGGCAGGGCCAAACAACTCATGCTGGCTGTTTTCACCTGTACTTACTCCAATCATCGCTGGGCACGCTTGTATTATCGCGAGGATATGGCCAGTTTTCTCAATGCCCACGCCTGTTATTTCACGGCTACGGGAGGTGTTCCCCAACAGATGGTTTACGACAATATGCGTGTTGCTGTAAAGAAGTTTACGCTCCGCAATGCCGATAAAACAGCTACGGATGATTTGCTTAAACTGAGTACTTATTATGCTTTTGATTATCGTTTTTGTAATGCTCGCAGTGGTCATGAAAAAGGAAAAGTGGAACGCAGTGTGGAATATGTACGGCGTAAGGCTTTTTGTCGCCTCGATAGTTTTGAGTCTCTGGCTGCTGCCAATGCTCACCTGGCATTGATTTGTGAGCAGTTGGCACAACGCCCCGTCCACGGTCAAAGCCAAAGCATCCAAAGCCGTTTTGATGAAGCCTTAAAGCAGATGAAAACAGTTCCTGTGCGGCCTTATGATACAGCTGTTGTACGTCGTCTTCGGGTGGATAAATACGCTTGCGTTCAGGTGGATGTAAACTACTACTCTGTGATGGAAGGCTATGTGGGGCAGTTTGTAGAAGTAAAAATCTACCCTGACAGTCTCAGGGTTTATAACGATAAAAACAGTTGTATTGCCGTGCATGAACGCCAACACAGCCGTTTTCAGTACTACCTTCAACTGGATCACTACCTCAAAACACTGCGAACAAAACCAGGTGCTTTAATGGGTTCTTTGTCTATTCAACAGGCCGATGAACGTTTACGGGCTTTGTTTGAACAATATTTTGTCCTTCAACCCAAAGTTTTTATTGACTTACTGCTTTGGTGTCGATCTCAAAATTATTCCATTGAAGATATGCAAAAAGCAACCCGGCAATGTCACCATTTTTGCCCTCATCTGGATGTAGATTTGGATAAAATCAAGGTCTTGCTACAACAAGAAAAAAGTACTCCGATACAAACAACAAAAGGGGAAACATCAGATATGTCTCGTGACATTGCTGCTCATTGTACCGCTCAACTGGAGGCCATTAATGCTTTAATTTAACTTTAAAATCAACAAAAATGACCAGCAATTTATCAGAACAAATTGACTTTTACGCCAGGCAGCTCCGTTTGCCTGGTTTTGGAAAAAACTATGAGGAACAAGCCCAAAAAGCAGCTCAGGAAAACGAATCTTTCGAGCAATATCTTCTACGGCTGATGGTGGTAGAACACGAGCAACGCGGTCAGCGACGCAGGCAGCAACGGATGCGAAGAGCTCGTTTTCCCTACCAACGGCTGTTGCAGGATCTGCTCGTCGAAGAACTGCCCGAAGATGCACAAAACAAACTGCCCACCCTTCAGCGGCTTGATTTTATTGAGCAGGGCCAGAACCTTATTTTGGCAGGAAATCCAGGCACTGGCAAAACTCATATTGCCATTGCACTGGGCATTAAAGCCTGTCTGCAGGAGTTCAATGTGCTGTTTACAACCGTCCCCAGGCTTATCACTCAGATCAACGAATCCAGGTCAGATAAAAAATTACGCCTGCTCGAAAATCGTTTTGAAAAGTACGATTTAGTAATATGTGATGAATTTGGTTACATTTCTTTCGATAAAAATGCAGCTGAATTACTCTTCACCCACCTGTCTTTAAGAGCAGGAAGAAAATCCACCATCATCACCACTAATCTTGGTTTTGATCGGTGGACAGAAATTTTTGGTGATAAGGTTTTAACTGCTGCCATGGTCGACCGATTAACGCATAAAGCCATTATCGTTAATATGAATGGACAATCTTTTAGGGTTAAAGAATCCCAAAAATTAGCTTTGAAATAATTTTTTTATGACCTTTGCTCAACCAACGACAGGGGGG
>JAMOLY010000096.1 GCA_027068835.1 Thiomicrorhabdus sp.
GTAAGCATTTCAATCACTTTGCCGTTGTGCAACAAACTGAGGTGTAGGCCGATAGTTTGTTGCGTTTATTTAAAATTTTGCTCCAAAGTCAGAATCAGAACAAATGCAAAACAAACTTAGACGTTCTTGCTATGTTCAACAAGGGCCTATGGAAAGTAATTTTAAATCTCAATCAAAAAATTAAGTGTAGTTAGTAATCTCATGTCATGCCCGAACAGAGTTTTTACCCTTTTCACGGGTGTTTTTAATGTCCCAAGTGCCTGTATGGTGACTGAGGAATTGACACAGCCGATACAATTCCACAACATGAAGCCATTGACTAGGTTGCAGAAGTATTCAAGAAGAGGTTGTAAATACCGCCTTGCTGTATTTAATTCAAAAAGTCTAACATTTTTCAGGGTTTTTAGGGGCATCTATTTTGGAAGAGAAAACAAATCTTGAGGAATTGGAAACGCCATATCCTTTAGCTCGCAAGTTTTATTTGCGATTGTTGCCATCACTCGTGTTATTGCTCGTTGGGCTTGTTGTTTTGGTGGGGCTTGTCGTTCGAGATGGGACACAAAACATCCATTTAGAGCGCGCAACGAGAACCGCAGAAAACATCGCAAATGACCTGTCCCAGCGCGCCCCAACTTCGTGGAAAAGACTGTTGAATGGCGAGAAGCTTACAGACATGGAATTGTTAATTCTTGAAAAGGAATTTTCGAAAGAGCGTATTGAATATCGCTTAGTGGGCTTAAAGGTTTATGACATTAGCGGCAGGGTCCTTTTTTCTCATCTCTCCAAGGAGATTGGAAAAACTGAAAGCGGAGCGGCATTGAAAGCCGTTGTTTCTACGAGAACACCTTCTGCGCTACGCCATGTACAAGAGGACGGGCGTGTGATGTATGAATTGTACGTCCCTTATGAAAAGTCAGGACGATTGGCAGCTGTGTTTGAGTTGTACGAGCCTGATAACGGCGTACTTCAAACAACAATAAGGGATATGGTTGTGCCGGTCGTATCCATTCTAATGGCTCTCTTTGTCATTTTGATATTATTGTTTGTGCCCGTTGTGAAGCGTGCCCAATCTGAAATAAACGACCGGACTAATCAGGTGATTGGTTTTCGACGACGCTTGGAAAGGTTGTTATCTAGTAGTGCAGTTGAATCAATGAAACAGCCCGATTCTTCTGCGCGGTCGGTCAGCAAAAGAACAAATACCACCTTACTGTATTCTGATATTCGCCGCTTTACCCCTTTTTGCGAGGGCCGCACCCCAGATAAAGTTATTGATACCCTGAACACTATTATTGATGTTCAAGTAAACGAAATAAAGGCTCAGGGAGGTGACGTCGATAAAATTATTGGCGATGCTGTTCTTGCTCGCTTTGACTCTGAAGGCCGACAGCATCGCGCATTGATGGCGGCTATCGCAATACAAGATAAATTGGCAACTATTGAATTGCCCCTAGAGGTGGGAATCGGAATTTACTCTGGCCCTGTGGTGGTTGGTTTGTTGGGCACAAAGGATAGAATGGATCATACCGTAATTGGAGATTCAGTGAACGTTGCCGCCAGATTGTGTTCTATTGCAAAAGGTCAGGAAATTGTCACCGATGTGGATACTTTAAAAATTTCGAAAATTAAGGGCTTTGGTGTCCCGCACGAGATTTCGATTAAAGGCCGCAAGCACACTGTCGACGTTCAGGTTTGGAAACATAGCTCAAAACAGTTGTAAGGCTCGCTGGTGTGTCTATTTGAAATACGGAGTTACGGCTAAGGTTTTGGTATTCCGTTCACGCTAATGGCTGCGCCATACGCTGCACATCTTGCGAATACACGTCTTCGACATAACGCGCGGCCTAAGGGCCGAGGCGCGGTCGCACCTAGTTTCATAAAATTGCAGCAAGGCTCCAACTTGTAGCAGGAATTATCCGTCAACTTCGGTGGAGGAGGCCCCGCCGACGACTAAGCGCGACTGTGCTTCGGCGCTAATGCGCCGCGTTAGTGGAGCGTATGGCGCAGCCATTAGCGTGAACGGAAAACCAAACCTAAATGACAAGGCTCCAGCGTAAAACTAGAAACCTCCATCAACCTCGGAGGAGGAGGCCCCGTCGACGACTAGGGCCAAAGCAAAGACCATCGGCGCAAATGGGTTTGTTCGAAACCTATAGCGTGGCAGGTGGACAAGCAGGCATGAAACACTTCATCTCCCAATTCGATCAACAATCAGGCCATCACTCTATTACCGAACTCGAAAAAATACGCGATAAGAATTTGGTCGGGTTTATGAAGGTGTTGAGGGAGAATGATTGGGGCGCGGGGAAGGTTTTGAATGGGCATGGGAGAGGGTGGAGTTAAAAGAGGTCAAAAACCATTAGCTATGCTGGGAGTAAAACGGTTACTGTCTCCACAAGTAAGTAATAATTTAATGTACTATCCCCGAGGCTTAAGGCGTCTAGCCAAACTAAAAACTGTTCAATACTGGAGAATAGA
>JAMOLY010000097.1 GCA_027068835.1 Thiomicrorhabdus sp.
GAGATGGAAGGCTGGGAGTTGAGAGCGGCGTGGGATGATTTTAAACTTGGTTTAAAGCATGGAAAAGAGTTTGACAAAATAGCCATTTATGGCAATAAACACTGGCAAGAAATTACCGCCAAAATAGGAGGGTGGTTTGTTTCAGGCGAAGTGAAGTATTTTGACAATTATGAAAGTGCGTTAAATTGGCTCAAAGATTAGCGTTGATACTCTGAACCATGATGATGGATTTTAAGAGGGGGGGGATTATTTTTTGATCCACTGTCCATTTTTTTGAATGTAATGGCCTTTTTTGGCTTTTTCAGTCGATTTTTTTCCTGCAAGGTATTCGACTTCTTGCAGAGTTAATTGGTTGTCTAACGCAATTTTTTCGTAATGTTTGAGTCGCTCTTGGTTGATGGTTTTAACGAGTTTACGTGTGGCTTTTCGGTCTTGAATGACCGCGAGAAATCCGTTAAGTTTCTCGCCCACTTTTCCTTGTGTTTTATAGGTGGCGAGTTGTTTTTTGGTTTCTGTAGGCGTTATGGCAGGTGTAAACAGCGCATCCAGTTGTTGGTTAACCTTGGTTGAGGCTTCACGTTGAGTTTTGGCTTTTGGTGTGGCCTGTTCAACTTTTTGAGTTGACTCTTTGCTGATGTCTTTTGTGGTCTTGGTTGATGTGCTGGGAGAACAGGCTGAAAGCCCGATAATAATGGTGACTGCGAACAGGCCATGAATTAGCCGTTTAAAATAGAACATTTAAAACCCCTTATTCAATGAGGCCTTTACACGAAGGATACACGGATAAAAAAAGGCTAAAATATGCCTGATTTTCGTTGAAAATCTTGCGAATAGCTGGCTATTTCCTGTGATTTTCGCCTCAATCAGTCAAATTTTATCACTTTTTTCTCTCGCGCCTCCTTCGTGCAAAGGTCTCATAAAGCTATAAAATTTTTAATTGATCTAACGTATTAGAAAAACCATTCTCTAATAAAATGGAATAAAAAGCTATTGAAATCAACGATTACTCTTTAAATTTTTGTTTGCATTGAGTGACCGCATTCCAATACACTTTATTTTTTTCTCGGCTATTGGCTTTGGTGTTCCAAAGATGGCTTTGTTCATCAATGCAACGCTCTGCTTCCGATTTACCACAGGCACTGAGTAATAGCGTGACGGACAGCACTGCGAATAAAGGAAGCATCCAAAACTTGGAATACAGATAAAATTGATTTGTGTTCATGATTAACCCCCCTCAAAACTAACCCCTTCATAATAAACGATTTTTATACGTTGTCTTGTTTTTTTCAGTATTATGAGGCCAATCAAATGATAGAAACAAAGTGAGACAACTCAATGAGCACGCTTGATAATCAGTGTTGGACGCAACGTTATACCGACTTTTTAAACGATTATGACTCTCGTCCTGCGCGAATAGTGTATCAACGGGATCGTGCGCGAGTGATTCATTCGGCCTCGTTTAGGCGGTTGCAGGCCAAAACCCAAATATTTGGACTGAGTGAATCCGATTTTTATCGCACACGCTTAACGCATTCGATGGAAGTGGCACAAATTGGCTCGGGGTTGGTTGAACAGTTGATTACTATCGGGACAGATGGCAATCATCAAGAAGCGGATTACATTGAATGGCTTCCCTCTTTTTATTTAATAGAAGCCATTTGTTTAGCGCATGATTTAGGGCATCCCCCCTTTGGGCACGGTGGTGAAGTGGCATTAAATTATATGATGCGTCATTATGGCGGGTTTGAAGGCAATGCTCAAACACTCAGAATTATGACAAAATTGGGAGAATATACCGCCAAAAATGGCTTGGATTTATCGCGTAGAACGATGTTGGGCGTTTTAAAATACCCTGCTATTTACAACGATATTACGGCTTCTAATCCTCATTATTTAGCGCAACTCCAAGAGCCACAGGTAAATGATTTTAGAACCTTGGAGATGAACCGTTGGAAGCCACCTAAAAGTATTTATTTAGAAGAAAAAACAGAATTTGACTGGGTTTTATCTTCCTTTTCGTTAGCGGATAAAGCACGATTTACGCAATTGCTTGCGAACGAAACAGGGCATCAAAAAACAAAATATACTGCATTGGATACCACCATTATGGAACTGGCCGACGACATTGCCTATGGTATTCACGATTTAGAAGATGCCGTGGCGATGAAAATGGTTTCACGAGAACTTTGGCAAATCGAAGTGATGGATGTAGAAGTGTTTAAACAGTATGCCTTGTGGGACAGCACCATGACAGAAAGGCTGTTTAGTCATTCTTCTAAAGGACGAAAACATGCCGTGAGTAAAATGGTGGGTATTATGGTTGAAAGTATTTACATGGCTGAAAACCAAGGTTTTGAGCACCCTTTATTACGCTATCAAGCTCGATTAGAGGAGGGGGCTTCAGCCGTTTTGAATCTGCTTAAACGATTTGTGTATAAAAATGTGATTAGTACTCCCGAGGTTAAGCAAATGGAATATAAAGGACAGTTGATTGTATTGGAACTGTTTAAATCTTTACGCGCCAATCCCAGTGCTTTGTTGCCTTCTAAAAGTTATGAAAAATATCAACAAGCCAATAATGATCAAGCACAACAACGGATAATTTCAGATTACATTGCAGGCATGACCAACACCTATGCCGCCAGACTTTACGCCAAATTATTTACCCCTGAACAAGGGTCTATTTTTGATCGGTTGTAGTTTTATACCTCTCGGGGGGGGGGAATAGTCCGACTGTGCACATGTAATGGCTTCTATACGTTTTCATTACCACATTCACGATCAAGGTAATCTTGCAGGCTTCTGCCTAAAGGAATTTCAAAGGACTGTTTTAGCATTTTAACATGTTGCATTCGGTCTAAGCGAAAGTGACGAAATTCATTTCGTAGCTCACACCAAGCCACTAATGTCCAAATTTTTCCCCAATAAAAAAGCCCTAAAGGGTGAACGGTTCGTGATGAACTTTGACCATCCTCTCTTATGTAATCATAAGCCACTTTATGGTGTTGTTTGGTTGCGGTGCGCAGTATGCCTAAATTCTGTTGATCTGTGGCGTTCATACTAAAATCAGGAACCCATAAATCGGCACGGTCAAGTTCAGGGCGAAGCTGTTCGGGGAGCATGTTTTCAATTTTACGAAGGGCTTGATTGGCGGCTTTGGCTAAATTTTTATCTGTCCATGCTTGCACCATTTTTGCACCAAGCATTAAGGCCGAAAGTTCTTCTTCGTTAAACATTAAAGAGGGCAGGTGAAAGCCTTTCATTAGCCGATAGCCCACGCCCACTTCGGATTCAATGGGTACGCCTGAAATAGAGAGGTCTTGAATGTCTCGATAGATGGTGCGTTCTGAAACGTCTAATGCTTCGGCAAGCGCTCGGGCGGTCATGACTTTAGAGCAATCTAATAATCCCACAATTTGGAACAATCGGTCGGCACGGCGCATTTAAAAGCGTACACCCAATGCTTTACATAAAAATTGCATAAAATCAGATGCTTCGGAAAAGTAGGTGGATATTTGAGGTATTAAGTCTTTAGATAACATGAATTTATTTGGCACGGATGCGATGGCAATAAAATCTTGACGTCTTAAATCTTCAATAAGCGGGTGGTCTTTGGCATACCCTCTGGGCGCGGTTTTTAATGCACGGCCTTCAAGTTTAAAATGCTGATTAAAAAACACACCGCTCTTTTTTTTAACCCAGTCGTCATTTTTTTCGATAATGGCATCGCGAATGTGGCCGAGTGCTTTCGAATCGGGTTTCCAAAGTCCAACGCCAATAAAACACGCATCGTTTTCAATGTGCAGATAAAAACCGGGTGCATGAATGTCTTTACCGACTTCATGGCGAAATTGAATGCCAATGTTGGTTTTGTAAGGACGTTTGTCTTTACCAAAACGCACGTCTCGATTAACTCGCATTAAAGACCCCCCTACCTTTTTTGGCAATGCTGTAAAGTGAGGGGAAATTTTGAGAAGTTCGTCCGAAAAATCGGTAATAAAATTTAAGGCAGGTGTTCGAACCGTTTCTTCATAAATGTGTTTATTTTCTAAAAACCAATCTCGATTATTATTGCTGGCTAATTGGGATAAAAAATTGAACGTATCTTGAGTAAAGTAACGGTTCTGCACTTTTTTTTAGTCCTTCTTAAAATAGGTAATTAACATTAAGGCTGCACCTTGTGGGTCTTGAATAATAATAAAACGACCCACATCAGGAATATCTTGTGCAGGCATTAAGACTTTGCCACCCAATGATTCAACACGACCTTGCATCGCATCCACATCGTCTACCGTAACATAAGCGCCCCAAGTAGGCGGCATTCCTTCAAACTCTTTAGGGGTTGCCATGATACCCGCCACTTCGGTATCGCCTGCTTTAGCCATGGTATATTCCCCACAGCTGGATGTCATGTCCGTTAATTTCCAGCCTAACAGTTCACTGTAAAATATTTTAGCACCCGCTACATCATTGGTGACTAATTCATTCCAGCTAAAAGCTCCGTGTAGTTTCATTGCATCTGTTGTACTCATTTTTATATCCTTTTAATGTTGCGACTCAGTTAGCCTCTGAAAAAGGTCAACTCTGTGTTAAAAAATGATTATTTACACTTGTAAACGCACATTTTTCGCCTTGATTTTACTATTTTCAGAAGCCATCTGAGCCGCTACGATTTTATTAAATGATGTGATGATTCATCACATTGCAAAATCAGTATACAGCTGGACTACTGACAGCGTGGTGTCAGTACCTATTTTGAAAGGCAAAAAAAAAGCGTATTTTTAACATACGCTTTTAACATTATAAAATTTATGCAACGGTTATGTTTTTACCAATCCATTTCAATTCCCGCATAAACATACTGTGGTAAGCCACCGCGTGCGCCATAGGGTTGGCGAGAGGCAACGTACTCATTGTTTAAAATGTTTTGTACGCCCGCTAACAATTTAACATTTTTATTTACACGGTAAAAAGTGGAGGCATCTGCGGTAAAGTAGGCATCGGTTTTACCATAACGTGCGTCTGGGTTGCCATCACCATTCAGTTGATTACTCACATTATCGGCACTGGTATAGGTTTCGCTCACGTAACTTCCTGTAATAAATACTCCCCAGTTGGCTGTTTCAATTCCTGTTCCAATGCTGAGTGTGAGTTCTGGAATATAAGGGACGGCATTGCCTTTTTTACCGTTGCTAAAAATGGATTCGGCATCGGATGATGCGGCGTTATTGGCTTGAGTGGCATTGGTGTAGGTTGCACTTAAATAGGAAGGTGTGCTGATCCCCCATTGTTTAGCGATTCCTGCGTCGTATTGTACGGCCAGCTCCAGTCCAAAGGTATTTACCTTGCCAAAATTTCCGTCCTCTCCATTGCCTGTTCCGCCTACGTTATCGGTGACAATTAAGTTCTCGAACGCGGTGTAAAACAATGTGCTTTCAAGGGCAAAGGCATTGGGTGTGTTGGTGTATCGTGCGCCTACTTCAAATGAGGTGCTGGTTTCAGGATCCAGTCCGTTTCGGGTGGCACGAGGGCTTGGTGTAGAATAGCCTGTATGCAAACCACTGAACCCTGTCCACTGGTTATTAAACTTGTAGGCGGCTCCAATGCCGTAAGCACTGACGTTAAAACTGTTTTTACCGTCTTTGTTTTTGGTACCGCCCGCGCTTTGTGTTGTGCCTTTTGGGTCTTCTGAAAGCTGGTCTAACATTTCGTAACGAATACCAGGGGTAATGGTCCAATTACCTGTTTCAATGGTGTCTTGAATAAACACAGCTAAGGCTTTGGTTTCTTGAAAGCGATCACCCGCATCGCCTGGTGTGCCAAGAACCACGCCAGTAATTGTGTCATTGTTGGCTTGAGTGTAAGTGTCTTCCCATTGAAAACGTGTAATGCTGTCTTGGTGAACACGTACGCCCGCCATAATTTCATGCTGAACGTTTGGGCTACCAAATCTAAAATAGCCCGTCGATTCGATACCTTGCGAACGGTATATACGGTTATTGGCTTTGACATTAAAATCGCACCCCGCTGTGCCTTTGAGGCAATCTTGTGATATGCCTGCGGTTTCAATAACGTTTGCGATATTTTCACCATTGATGGAATCGAGTTTATACCAGTTACGTGCAAAATTGGTTTTATAGAGCGTGGTTACAATATCTACATCATCCGTTGGACTAAGGCTCCAACGTAGTGAGGTTTGATCCTGTTCACTTTGGATGTTATCAAAACGTGATGCCGAATAACGACGTGTCGGGTCGGCATCAAAATCTTTTTGTGATAAACCCAAATAGGTTTCGTTGGCATCTAAATTACTGGTTCCATGCTTTAATTCAAAATGTTGATACATTTCAGTGTTAGGTTCCCAAGAGAGCTTGATGGTGGTGTCTTGCTTGGTAAAGCCAGTATCGTCTCCATTTTTAAAATCTGGGGTTTCATCAATATGTTTAAAGCCATCGCTCTCTCTTTGATAACCTTCAACTAACACGCCTATTTTTCCGATAGACGTATCAAAGGTTTTGCCTGCATAAGCGTGGGTGCGTTGTTCATTAAAGCTACCAAAAGTGGTTTTTAAATAGACTTTTTCTTTGTTAGGAATTGGGGTAGAGACATAATTAATGACCCCCCCCGTTGTATGCGGGCCATATTTTATTTGGCTGGAACCTTTTAACACTTCCAGGCCACTCATTCGACCTGTAGTAGGGGAGTAGTAAGCCGCTGGTGCACTGTAAGGTGCAGGAGCCATCATTACGCCATCTTCCATAATGGTGATTTTTGAATTACGCGTGGTGTCTACACCACGTAAACTAATGCTTGGAAATAGTCCAAACCCATCTTCTTCTCGAACATAAACCCCCGGTACTTTTCGCAACACACGATTAATGTCATCGTAATTTTGTTGACGAATGTCCTGTTTGGTAACCACTTGAGCAGAGCCTGCAATTTTTTCGATATTGGCAGGGTTACCAATCACCATCGCCTTATCTAAAACAGTGATTTCATTGTCATTAACGAGTAATTCTGCGGCCATAAGTGGAGTGGACATTCCCACAATTGCCAGTGTAATGGCGTGTTGTAATAAACGATTGGGTTGTTTTACGTTCTTCATTTTTGCAAATGCCTCTTTAATTGGTATGTTGTTAAGCGTTAAGACCCTGTTTTTAAAGGCTGTTACTCTTTAAAAGAGATACTTAGGAGAGTAAATAGCCTTAACTTGAAATTTATTATAAGGATTAATTCTTAAAAGTAAATGAGAATCACAAGCATTAAGGTGTTCGTTATTGTTTGCTGGATTGTTTGGAATGGGGGGGGATAAAATTTAATCAATCGAAAAGTGTTTGTTTGGGTGTATAGTTATTTTATGAATTGAAAATAATGTGAGTAAGGAGTGTTATGCATCAGTCAAAAAAGCCCATAGGATTTTGGTCGGCCGTTGCCATGGGCATTGGCGCGATGGTGGGAGCGGGTATTTTTGCTTTGTTGGGCGAAGCCAGTGCCATCTCGGGCAGTGCCGTTTATATCTCATTTATTATAGGCGGTATTATTGCTCTGTTTAGTGGCTACTCGTTAGGTAAACTGGGAGCACGTTACCCCTCTTCGGGAGGGATTGTGGAGTATCTATCTCAGGCGTATGGCATTGGTTTTTTTACTGGAACCATGAGTATCATGCTCTATTTTTCAGCCATTGTTTCATTGAGTTTGATTGCCAAAGCGTTTGGTAACTACGCAGTTACTTTTTTACCCGACGGCTTTTCACAACAATGGCATCACTATTTTTCCATAGGCATTGTGTTGCTGTTTGTGTTGATAAATTTGAAAGGCGCAAAGGATGTTGCCGTTTGGGAGCGTGTGACGGTGGCGATTAAATTTGCAGTGTTGTGTGGGTTATCGGTTGCAGGGATTGCTTACCTTGATCCAACCTTGTTGTCCCCAAGCACCTATCCGCCAGCGGGGGATATTTTCTTTAGTTTGGCGATTACTTTTTTTGCGTATGAAGGGTTTCGAGTGATCACCAACACCGCAGAAGACATGCCTAACCCCGAAAAAACCTTGCCTAGAGCTATGATGACCTCCATTTTATTGGTGATGGTGTTGTATGTTGCCGTCGCTCTTGCGGTGTTTGGTAACTTGCCTGCGGATAAAGTGATTGAAGCCAAAGATTTTGCATTGGCAGAAGCCGCGCTGCCTATTTTTGGTCACATTGGATTCACCGTGGTGGCCATTACGGCATTGATTGCAACGGCATCAGCCATTAATGCCAACCTGTATTCGGTGACCAATGTGACCTATCAATTAGCCAAAGATGGCGAGTTGCCATCGGTATTTGGTAAACCCATTGCGCACAGTCGAGAAGGGTTGGTCATTAGTGGTGTGCTGGTTATTGTCTTGTCTTTGTTATTTGATTTATCGGAGATTGCAGCCATTGGTTCGATCTCTATTTTATTTGTGCATACGGTGACTCATCTTGGGCATTTAAAACTCATTAAAAAAACGAGAGCTTCAAAGTGGTTAGTGAGTTTAGCGGCACTTTTTAGTCTAGTCGCAATGGTGTTAGCGTTGGTGTACGTAAGTCAAAATTCAAACCATATTGTCATGATTTTAATCGGCTTTGTGCTGGTTGCGGGAGTGGTTGAGATCTCTTTACAAACCATCGCCAAGCGAGAAGTAAAGCCAAGGATCCTGTCCGAGGACTAAAAGTCGACTGTAAACCCCATAAACATCATAAGGAGAGCTTATCAAAGTCGTTAAATAGCCGTGCTATTAGCCTCTTTTGATAAGCTCACCTTATAACGTTTCTGTGATTTTCGTTACGATTCTAGTTCTCGGACAGGCTCCTAGAATCACTAAAAATGGATAGGGGGGGGGGGATTTATTTTAGAGTCACCATTCTCAACGGATCTTGGCGATAAAATAGGCTTAATTGTCGATACACATCCGGCAAAGCACGTTGTAAAGTTTGTGGGGCTTCAAAGAAATATTCCGTTGTCACCGCAAAAAATTCAGCAGGGTCGGTGGCGGCATACGGGTTAATGGCTGGTTTAATGCCATGTTCAAGTTGGATCGTTAACTGCTCAAACGCCACTGAAAAAACATCAAACCAAATTTGTTGATTCATATTCGCGTGTAAAGGCGGGTGGCCGTTGGTGTCACCGTCCAGCATATCCAATTTATGTGCCATCTCATGCAGTAATACCTGATTGGCGTGCCTGCGTAACGGGTGGGGTTGGTCGTCTTGCCAATTAATAATAATTCCGCCTTGATAATGCGTTTCACCCGATTCAAAGCCCCCCCAACTGGCAGGCAATCCTTTCTCGCTAAAGGTTGTTTGTCGTCCATTATGAAAGGGGGTCGGGTAAACCAAAATTTGTCGCCAATTACGCAGCCAAGGTAAAGACATATCTTGCTCTGGATGTTCCAGACCAAACACCAATATTGCCGCTTGCGTTGCAATGGTTACTTGTATTGATTCAGTGAGTTTAAACCCTTTAACGGGGGTGATTATCTTTTGATTCAAAATACGGCTGGCCAGTAGCCGCAAGTGCATTCTTTCGGTATTGGTGTAACGTTGCATCATGGGCAGGGTGGCAATGGTTTGATGCCAAAGCTTGAGCGGAATTTTACGTTTTCTAAGCGAATGTTGTAATAAAAAACGGTTAACTCGGGTAAACATGCCCATATTTTTCACCTACTTTACTTATTATTAAGGGACGCTTTGATAGTGCTCTCTGGCTTGATCGACTTTTTGGCAAAGTGATTCGAGGGCATTAATCAGTCGAGCGGTGGCTCTTTGGTAGTGGTTATTATTGAGAAGGTAAATTTGTTGATTTTTAACCGCTTGTAGGTTGGGATACTGTTGCCAAAAGGCCAACCAATCTTGTTGAAAGCTCGCTTGACCACCTAATAAAAACAGTTGTGGGTTACGTTTAAATAAACTTTCTAACCCAATGCTGGCGGTGAGTTTGGACAGATCGTGATAGCTGTTGGTTGCACCACAAGCGGCAATGGCTTGGCTAATAAACTGTTCGCCATTCATGGTAATAATGGGTTGGTGCCAAATTTGGTAAAAGCTGGTAATGGGCGTGCGGTGCTGGTAGGTTTGCCGAATACGGTTGAGTGTGGCTCTTAACTTTTGTGCTGTCTGTTGGGCTTGGGAGGGATT
The DNA here is from genome assembly GCA_027068835.1 of Thiomicrorhabdus sp. Classification (GTDB taxonomy): domain Bacteria; phylum Pseudomonadota; class Gammaproteobacteria; order Thiomicrospirales; family Thiomicrospiraceae; genus Thiomicrorhabdus. The sequence continues at coordinate 10,157 of JAMOLY010000097.1, forward strand.
GCCTGCGAGTTTGCCTAGTTGTTCAATGCGGTTAGGAATGTCATCGAGTGTTTTCACTTCAAACAACTCTACATGAAACCCCAGCTCTTTAAGGCGTTTAATATCTTGAGGGCGATTGCCCGATCTCCAACCCAAAATAAGATCGGGATTAAGCTGAATAATTTTTTCTAGGTTAATGGCATTATAACCGCCAATAATGGGTTTTGTGAGTGCCTCTTTGGGGTAGTCCGAATAGGAGACCACACCCACAATTTTATCCCCCCCACCAGCAGAGTAGAGCATTTCGGTAATGTGGGGCGCGAGCGAGATAATGCGTTGATAGGGGGGGGGGGGGTTTTCTGAATTTTGTGCCCAAAGCGGTTTGAAAGGGAGCAGTATAAATAGACTGAGAGTAATGAGGAGCCGTAAGGTTTGAGTATGGGGGGGGGAAAAAATCATTTTAAGGACTTTCATTTAAAGGGTAGTAATATTTTACCCTTTAAATCTGTTTTGATTGGGTTTTAAATACGTTTAAACAGTCTTAAACCAATCGGCGGCGTCTTGCCATAAAGCCAATTAACCCAAGCCCACCTAACATTAAGGCGTAAGTTGAAGGTTCAGGAACCGCTGAAACTAGTGTACCAGATACTTGGATTTCGCTTAAGGTAAAGGTTTTTGGGCTATAAGCTACGAAGCCAAAATTACTAAGCGTGATTTGATTGACGCCTACTGTTTCAAGCCCTGTTCCAGTTAGGTCAAATTGGTAATCTTGAGGTGTGCCAAAGATAACTTGTCCAAAACGAGTACTGGTCAGTGTTTGACCTGAGATTTCAGCAGATTTTAGAAAGCCAGTTTTATTTAAAGCACTGTAGAACAAAATATCATCAATATAGTAGTAATTATCTAAAAAAATAGTGATCGAAGCAGAGTTTCCCAAAAATGAATGGCCTTCACCAAGAGCTTGAATGCTGCCATCCGCTAAGGTTCCGGTGCCGCCGGTATAATGAGCGGCTCCAGGTATTCCATTACTAATGGTTCCAGTGTAGGTATGGCTTAAGCCTGTACCAGCGTATTCATTAACGTAAGAGTTCGTGAGGTCATAACCTGTAATGTTGGCTAAATTAGTGGCTGAAAAGGCCGTGTTGCTAAAAAGTACAACGGCAAAGAGAGTGAATAGTTTTTTCATTGTAGCATTCCTTATTTAAGTGTTGTTTTATGTCTTCTTTAGATAAAAATCTTACGTATTGTAATTCATGGCGTAATCTATAACAATTAAAAAATTGTGGGTATTTTTTTATTGTATGGCAATGGCTTAGGATAAAAAGCGCATAAAGTAACCCGTCAATGCGATGATGATGTGCTAAATAGCGCTTAACATGCCGTTTGGTTACGGTTTTTGGCCAAACAAAGCTTTGGGTGTCTCGGCTGACTAGATGTTTTAAGGCTTTTTTTTTTTTGGGGGGGGGGGGGGGGGGGGCACACC
>JAMOLY010000098.1 GCA_027068835.1 Thiomicrorhabdus sp.
GTACCGCCATCTTTCATCTCTTGCAGTTGCTTAAGCAACATGGCCGTTTGAGGCCCTGCTTTCCATGCATGAGGAATGGAGGTTTCAGAAACTTCTTTTGAGTAGCCTTCAATTTCATCGTATTTAAAATCAACGCCTGGAGAGACAATGGCACGATCGTATCGAAGTACTTTATCGCTTTTAGTAATAACCAATTGTTTATCGGGATCGATATTGACCACGCTATCAAAAATAACTTTAATGCCTTTTGCAGCCAGTTTATCGTAATTAAACTCAATGGAGTCTATTGGACGAACGCCACCAATAACTTCGTTACTCATAAAGCAGGTGTGGTAATTTTGATTGGCTTCAATCAAAGTCACATCAATATCACTGTCCATTTTTTTAAGGTATTGTGCGGCAGTTGCGCCCCCTATGCCACCACCAACAATTACCACTCTTTTTTTACTGCTTGAGTGATTGTGTTTTTCGTGGTCAGAAGCGGATGCTATGCTTGTTAATCCTGCGGTTGCACCTGCGGCTGTTACAGCGGAGCTTTTAAGGAGGTCTCTTCTTGAAATGTTTGTCATCGTTTATTCTCCTTGCGCAGGTTTGTTAGATAATTTAGAAAAATATTTTGATAGCGCTTTAATGTCTTCATCGGTATAACCTTTTGCAATACGTTGCATAACGGTAGAAGCGCGTTTTCCTGATGCAAAATCGTACATAGATTCTGAAATATAGCTTTTAGGCAGTCCTGCAATTGAAGGCGTTAGTGGGCCTTGACTGATGCCGTCTGTTCCGTGGCAACCTGCGCAGGTATTTGCCAGTATAGTGGCTCGATCAATTACATCGGCATGTGCTGTGTTAATAAATGCAGTGGAAGCAAATAGGGTACTGATTAAGATTAATTTTGTATTCTTCATATCATCCTCTTTCTTGGTGCGAATAAAATGGTGTTGCCAAATGTTAACTTAAATTTTCTATGCAAAAGTTTCTCATATTTAAATCGGGTTGTATATCTTATTACGAAATAAGATTTGATTATCCAATCATTATATTAGATGTTTCTGATATAGTGGAGAGCAAGCTTTTTTAATCACGAGTGTAAAGAAGGGGGGATTATTTATGACATAAAAAAAGCCTCTGTACCAACAGGGGGTAGAAAGGCTTTTAAGTTATCTTTAGCTAAAGACTGTTTAAGTTTAGAACTGAACGACTAAGTTCACTTTTCGAGAATCAGGCAGTGCTTGTTCTACTCTAAACAACTCCGCTTTGTTATCAACGTCAGATTGTTTTGAAATTTTAATGCCCACTTTGAGTTGTGCAATGTCTTTGAGTTTGCGGTTTGGCATTAACTCATCGGCTTCTGTAATGGTAATCGAGCTGGTTAACTGCTCGCCAGGGAACTTTTTAGCCGCAACGGGCATTGGCATACCTGTTTGAGATTTTGCATAAATAAAGACGGTTGTCCCTTTCAGTTTTTCTTGCGCTTCGGGCGCAATGTCTAAGGTAATGTGAATGGCTTGAGCGTTTGCTTTACTGGAGGTTGCTTTGGGTGCACTGCTTTGTGCAGGAGTACTAGATGGCGTGGGTGCTTTTCCAATTTCTTCCAGTTGTTGACCGACTTTCATTCGGTTTTCAGAACCTTCAGGAAAAATATAGTACAGTTTTGTCCAGTATTCCGCCGCTTTGTCAGGTCTTTCAAGTTGTATTTCGGCATTACCCATTAACCAAAGCGCCATGGGGACACTTGGATCAATCGCCAATACTTTTTCTAATAAATCAAATGAACGTCCCGTTAATTTTCCTTGGTCGATTACGGCAAGTACATCAGCAAGCGGAAGCAAAACATCAATGCTGTCTGGTTCAATTACTAGGGCTTTTTCATAAGTCTCCGCTGCACTCGGGTAGTTTTTTGTCATCATGTAAGCACGAGCCAGTAGCAAAATATCTTTAAACTCATGTTGATTTTGAGCTATTTTTTGCTCCAATTCTGTAATCATGGCATGAACTTGTGCCTGAGGATCAGGATGATTGGGGGGCAATGTATCGGTATTAGATACCGCTGGAAGGTTTGTTTGCCCCGCAGGCTGTTCCACAATATGAGGTTCTTCATCTCTTTGTGTGAGAAAAAAGCCAATAGCAAAAATTGGGATAATAAATAAAGTAGCAAGAATAATGCGTTGTATAAGTGTCATCTGCTGGTTCCTTGATGATGGGGTTGAGTAGTTACGTTTTATTTTAGTTAGTGTCATTATAGTCATCATCATTCAAGTTTTTAGGGTTTTATGCTAAAAAATAGAGGGTAAATGTACGTACTAAAATAAAGTCTAATAAAAACAATAGGATAGGTCTGGAAGGGCATTAAGGTGAAGCAGGATGAAAGTGGGTATTAAATTAAAAATAAGGTTTTTTAAGTTAAAAAATAGAACTAAAAAACCTTATTAAAACAGGGGGATAGAGAGGGTGGATTATTCTTTCACTT
>JAMOLY010000099.1 GCA_027068835.1 Thiomicrorhabdus sp.
TTGAGCACTCAAACCAATGCTGGGTTTTTTATGCCATACGTTCGCGATTATGTGGTTCGTTTAAATCTAATTGTGGACCAAGAGGGACAACGCGTGAAGGATTGACGGTTTCATGGCTGCCATAATAGTGGTTTTTAATGTGGTCCATGTGCACGGTTTGCGCGATGCCTTGTTGTTGATAGAGATCGCGGGTGTAATTTGATAAATTTGGATAGTCGATAATGCGTTTGAGATTGCACTTAAAATGCCCGACATAAACGGGATCAAAACGAATAAGTGTGGTGAATAAACGCCAGTCTGCTTCGGTGATTTTGTTGCCAGTTAAAAACCGTTTTTTTGATAAGATGCCTTCCAACCAATCGAGCGTTTCAAACAGTGGCGTAACGGCGTGCTCATAGGCAGATTGGGTGGTGGCAAAGCCTGATTTGTAAACGCCATTGTTGAGAGTGTCGTAAATGCGGGCGTTGAGCTGGTCGATTTCGTGCGCCTTGTCAGCCGGGTAATAGTCTTCCTGTTTTGCACCTACATTATCAAAAGCACTGTTGAACATGCGGATAATTTCGGAAGATTCATTTGAGACGATGGTGCTTGTGTGTTTGTCCCACAAAACAGGTACGGTTACGCGGCCGCTATAATTTTGATCTGCCTTGGTATAAATTTCGTGCATGAACTGGGCGGCAAATAATGGGTCAGCGATGACACCATCGCCTTGTTGAAAGGTCCAGCCATTTTCGGCCATGTACCAGTTGACCACTGATATTGGCAGCATCTTTTGCAAGCCTTTAATTGCACGAAAAATTAAGGTGCGATGGGCCCAAGGACATGCATGGGATATGTATAAATGATAGCGGTTTGCTTCGGCTTTAAAGCCACCTATGCCCGTTGGGCCAGCTGATCCATCTGCCGTTATCCAATTGCGAAAGCCCGCGTCTTGGCGTTTAAAGTGGCCGCCGCTGTTTTTGGTGTCGTACCATTGGTCAACCCATTTGCCGTTTTGTAGTAATCCCATTGTTGCTCCTTAAATTGGTATTTCTTATAAGTGTTTTTGCGCTGCAGGTTTAATGTTGAGGCTTGATAAATGTGCCGTTGTTTAAATCATTGATCGCTTGGCGCAATTCCTCGCGGGTGTTCATAACAATGGGTCCGTGCCAGGCAACGGGCTCGTTTATGGGTGCACCTGAAATAAGCAAAAACCGCATGCCATTTGGCCCAGCTTGAACGGTTACGTCATCACCATTGTCAAAATGTATGAGCGTGCGATCACCTGATAAGTCGGCAATGTTTAGTTCTTGCCCGTCTATTTGCTTTTCTAACAACACGCCTTGTGGGTTGCTGGCATCTTTAAACCAGCCTTGGCCGTCATAGACATAAGCAAAGGCATGGCGATAGGTATCGATGTTGAATGTCTTGCGTAAATTTGCTGGAATAAAAATATCCAAATATTGAGGATCTGCAGCAATGCCATCAACGGGACTTTTCTGCCCCCAAAACGTGCCGATGATGACTTTGACTTTGGTGCCATCGTCTTCAACTATTTCGGGCAAATTTTCACCTGAAATATCTTGATAGCGCGGGGCTGTCATTTTGATGCTTGAAGGCAGATTGCTCCATAATTGAAAGCCGTGCATTTGGCCGCTTTGATTTCCGTTGGGCATTTCTTGGTGCATAATGCCTGACCCAGCGGTCATCCACTGGATATCTCCAGCATTTAATGTTCCTTTGTTGCCAAGACTGTCTGCGTGGTCAACTGAACCTGATAGAACGTAGGTTATGGTTTCGATGCCACGATGGGGGTGCCATGGGAAACCATTGGCATAGTCTTTAGGGTTTTCGTTGCGAAAATCATCAAAGAGCAAAAACGGGTCAAACTCGTTTTTAGTGTGAAAGCCAAAGGCGCGGTGCAGTTTTACTCCAGCCCCCTCAATTGTTGGTGTGGCTTGGGAAATAGATTTAATGGGACGTATGGACATTTTTAGGCCTGTGTGATTGTTATCATCACAGTGTACGTTAAAAATGTAACGTTGATAAATGGCGAGTCTGTGGAAATACTATATATGTGGTGTTGATAATGGTGTGTGTAAAACTACATATTGGCTTGCAAAGAATTGATGAGGCGTTGGGATTGGCGCGTGCAATTGCGGTTGACCATCCATAATAAAACTTTGCCCAAATCTTTTTCTTTGATCCACTGTGGCAACACGTGCAGATTAAAACGGCGGGGTTGTTTGTCAATTTTCATGACAATTAAAATACCGTCTTTGATGAACTCGCTTGGAAGTTTCATTTGATAAGTATTTTGTTTCCACAAAACGCCCGTACGTTTGGCATCTTGGCTACGAAGATCAATATTTATGGTTTGGCTGGGGTTGTCGCGCCATAAAAATACATCTTTAGAGCGGACGCAACGATGACCTGAACTATCGACGTTCATAAACCAAAAATCAT
>JAMOLY010000100.1 GCA_027068835.1 Thiomicrorhabdus sp.
TGACCAGAGTTGAATGTTCTCTTTGGGTAGGCCAATGTCGTGCGATGAGATGATGCAATCAAAGTAATCGCCTATTTCAGTCATTTCCAGTTTAAGCACTAAGCTGTCTCGGTGTGCGTTGGTCACCATAATAACGTGTTTATTGTGTGCTTTGAGCTGGGCTAAAAAGTCCATGACTTCTGGGTGTACTTGAATTTGATGCTTCAACTCTCGTTTGAGTTCGGCAATGGGTAAGCTCAAGGTATCTGTCCAATAATCCAAACAGTACCAATTTAAGGTGCCTGTTTGTGAATGAATTTTTTCATGAATGATTTTTTTAGCGGCTTCCAGTGAGAGCTGGTTTTTATCCGAATAGGCTTGTGGAATCACTTCCATCCAAAAATTCCAGTCAAAATGTAAGTCTAATAGGGTTCCGTCCATATCCAGTAATACGGTATCAATGTTTGGCCAGTCGAGATTGGCATTCATGGTAATTCACTTTTTTTGAGGGTATGATGAAAGGTCATATTTTAAACGAAATGAGTTGGTAATATGTCAAAAAAACAGCCTATTGTGATCTCAGAAAAAATTGCAACGCAATCACAGGTCTTTACCGTTCAATCGCAGGAGTTAACGTTTTCGAATGGCACAACGGTGGTGTATGAGCGTATTTTAAGTGGCTCGGATGGCGCCGTGTTGATTGTACCGTTGTTAGAGGATGGTACGCTATTGCTGATTCGTGAATACGGTGCAGGGGTGGGGCGTTATGAACTGGGTTTTCCTAAAGGAAAAATTGATGCAGGTGAAAGTTGGGCACAAGCCGCTGTGCGTGAGAGTCAAGAAGAGATTGGGTTTTTGCCAGTCAAAACCAAGCTACTGGATTCGGTTAGTTTAGCGGCGGGCTACATGACGCACTATACCCATATTGTATTGGCAACGGATTTAACCCCCAAAACAGCACAAGGCGATGAGCCTGAACCGTTGGAAGTTGTGCCGTGGCATTTGGATGATTGGCGGGCGTTACTAAACGAACCGCATTTTAGTGAAGGCCGAGCCTATGCCGCGTTGATGCTGGTGTTGAAAGAGACGGGACGTATTTGAATAGTGTATGTGTTTTACAATTCCCCCCCCCCTCTCTTCCCCTACGACCTAAAATGCGGTGTGTAGAGGTTCTTGTGTTATTTCTCAAGCGTAATACGTCTTAATCTTAGCGAGTTCACAATAACCGATACGGAACTTAAACTCATTGCGGCAGCAGCAATGATGGGAGAGAGAAGTATGCCAAATACAGGGAATAAAATTCCCGCAGCCACGGGGATGCCAAGGCTGTTGTAAATGAAGGCAAAAAACAGGTTTTGTTTAATGTTTTTCATCACCTCCATGCTTAAGGTTTTGGCTTTAACAATGCCGTGTAAATCGCCTTTTACGAGTGTAATTTCGGCACTTTCGATGGCGACATCGGTTCCTGTTCCCATCGCAATACCCACATTGGCTTGTGCGAGAGCGGGGGAATCATTGATACCGTCTCCTGCCATGGCGACGATTTTTCCTTGCGCTTGCAGTTCTTTGATTTTATTGAGCTTATCTTCGGGAAGGCAGTCCGCGACAAAGCTGGTTAGGTTCAATTCACGGGCGACCGATTGTGCGGTGTTGTGATTGTCGCCCGTCATCATAATGACTTCAACGCCTTTACTTATCAGTTCGGCAATGGATTGTTTGCTGTTCTCTTTGATCGCATCGTAAATGGCAACATAGCCTAGCGCAACTTGATCGACGGCAATGTAAGAGACGGTTTTTCCTTGTTGTTGCTGTGCTTGAATTTGGGTGTTTAGGTCGTCTGATATATTGACGTTCAGTTGTTGCATCAGCTTTAAATTACCGACGGCTATTTTTTGGTTTTGAAGGGTTCCCACCACGCCTTTGCCTGCAATGGCTTCAAAATCGGGTACCTCGATGAGGGTCACGTTGTTTTCTTTGGCGTATTTCATAACCGCTTCGGCCAGTGGATGTTCGCTGTATTGGTTAAGCGAGGCAATTTTTTGCAGTAATTGAATCGAGTTACTTTCTGGAAGCGCAAAGACTTTTTCGACCGATGGCTTGCCTTCGGTGATGGTGCCTGTTTTATCGGTAATTAACACATCGACTTTATTCATCACTTCAAGCGCTTCGGCATTTTTAATTAAAATACCCGATTGAGCGCCTTTGCCTACACCCACCATAATGGACATGGGGGTGGCTAAGCCTACGGCACAAGGGCAGGCGATAATGAGTACGGCGATGGCGTTTACAAAACCAAAGACCAACGCAGGTTCGGGGCCAAAATTCGCCCACACAATAAAGGTAATGAAGGAGACCACCACCACCACGGGCACAAAGTATTTAGAGATGGTATCGGCCAGTTTTTGAATGGGGGCACGAGAGCGACTGGCTTCGTTGACCATTTGAATAATTTGAGAGAGCAGGGTGTCGGCGCCCACTTTTTGGGCTTCCATGACAAAGGATTTGGTGCCGTTAATGGTGCCTGCTCGAACGTTATCGCCTTCGTATTTATCCACGGGAATGGGTTCACCAGAGATCATCGACTCATCGACACTGCTGTGTCCTTGAGTGATTTCACCGTCCACGGCAATTTTGTCGCCTGGTTTAACTCGGAGTAAGTCACCCACTTTAATGTCGTGGATGGAGATCACGCGCTCCTCGCCGTTTTCAACCAAAATGGCCTCGGAAGGCGTGAGTTTGAGCAGCTCTTTAATGGCTCCACTGGTTTGAGAGTGCGCGCGGGCTTCGAGCAGTTGCCCGAGCAACACTAAGGTCAGTATCACAGCGGTGGCTTCAAAATAGAGGTGTACCGTACCTGCTTCGGTTTTAAATTCTTGGGGAAATATCTCGGGGAAAAACATGGCGCCTACACTGAATAAAAAAGCGACCCCTGTACCGAGCCCAACCAGTGTAAACATGTTGAGATTCCAAGTGATTACAGACTTATAAGCGCGTTCATAGAACATCCAACAGGAATAAAATACCACGGGAAGCGTTAATATGAGTTGTACCCAGTTCCATTTTTCTTGGCTCATAATACCCGCCAAGGGTTGTCCTGGAATAAATTCACTCATGGCGACAATAAATACAGGAATGGTAAAGGCTGTGGCCACTTTCATTTTGGTGACCAGCGTTTGATAGGCCTTTTTTTCATTGGCTTCGGTTGGGTCAAGAGGCACTAAATCCATGCCACAAATGGGGCAGTCACCGGGTTTGTCTCGAATGATCTCAGGGTGCATTGGGCAGGTGTATTGGGTGGGTTGCAGTAAGTTAACTTGCTCCACTAAATCCATGCCGCAAACGGGGCAATCGCCCGCTTGGTCGTAGGTTTTGTCGCCTTCGCAATGCATGGGGCAATAAAATACACCGTTGCCATTTGTAACGGGTGCCGTGGGTTGGCTGGAATGTGATGTGCTACAGCAGGATTTTTTGTCTTGTGTTTCGGCTTGTTTTTCTGTGGATTTAGAGCCCCCACCGCAACCGCCACAGCAAGATTTGTTTGGTTTATTCGGTTGTTCTAACTCGATGGTGTAGTGCAACTTATCTTTAACAAGTGCTTCTTGCAGGGTATCTAGCGGGATATGTTTCGTCATGGTAATGGTTGCAGAGGCATTTTCGACATCAACCTGAACGTCAATGACTTCTTTTAGGCTGGAAATGGCTTTTTCAACGCTGGTTTTGCAACCCGCGCAAGACATGCCAATGACTTTGTATTGGTGTTTCATAGAGTGTGTCATAGGGTGATCCTTTCAATTTTTGAGCGCGTTTAAAGGGAGGCTGTTTCTTAGGAGTTTAGGGCTTTAAGCCTCCGCGTTTGAGCCACGCTTGGTAAATTTTGTCTGACCAAAAGCTTTGAAAGTAGGCGATGGCTTGCAGGCGTTCATGTCGTGTGAGCTTGTCTTTAAAAGCGGGCATGGTGCCACCTATTGGGAGGCCGCCACGTTGAATGGTGCCATCCAGTGCTTTAAGACGGTGATGCCATGCGTGCGCACTGCCGTTAAGTGGGGGAGCGGGATATTTGCCATTAGGCAGCTCGGCACGCCAGTCTTTGACCACACCTTGTGCTTGCGTACCATGACAGCTGGCGCAGTATTGTGTAAACACTTGTTGGCCTTTTTGCACGTCTTGATGTGAGTACCACCTTTCGTTCATGCTCTCTATTTGAGCATAGCTTCCTGTACTGATTAGCAGTAGCATGGGAATAAATCGTATCATTTTCATGTGATTTGTCCTTTTAATTTTTTGGGTATTGAGTAGGGGGGGTAAAATTTAAATCCCCCCCCCTTCTGTCTATATCGCTTTGAATTTAAAACCAAAACCTTAATCCTGCTACCCAACTGGTTTCTGAGATGCTGCCTGTTTCTGCTTTGGTGTAATCGGCTTTTTTGCCGTAAGTGTGGTTGTGTGTCACGCCAATGTAGGGCGCAAATTTACGGGTAAACTCATAACGTAAGCGCAGTTCGGCTTGTGAGGAGGAGAGTCCTGAACCGAGTCCCATTTTTGGGTCGTCATTGCTGTATACATCTAATGCAAGACTGGGGGTTAAAATCAGTTTTTGCGTAATTAAGGCTTCGTATTCGGTGTCGAATCGAAATCCTATGTTGTCTGAATTCATCAGTAGCACCGCATTGGTTTCAAAGAAATAGGGCGCTAACCCTTGTAGACCAACCGCGCCCCATGTCTGGGTGTTTTCTGGGGTCGTGTCGTACGCGAGCCCCATTTGAATGTCCCAAAATCGCTTAATGGGGCGACTGTAAAGCAGTTGGTTTTCGGACTCTATTTGACCGTTCACGTTCTCCCCTTCAGTTTTAAGGTAGAGTTTGTTCCAATCTTTGCCCACCCAAGCGGTGGCATCCCAACTGGTGGGGTTGCCGCTTTCATTGTTGATTTCGAATGTATCCATTAAAAAGTAGGTAAGTAGAGGGTCGCGTTCGGCACCTGCTTGAGCCTGTGAGGTGATGAATACGAGTGCAGTCAGGCCAGTTGTTAGCCATGTTTTTGTTTGGTTTTTCATGAGGGTTCTCCTAAAGCTTGCGTCGTTACAAAAGTGCATTATCGAATGTGAACACGTCTAAACATGCCCGTCATGTGATAAAGCAAGTGGCAGTGATATGCCCAGTCGCCTTTTGCATCCATTGTGACCCGGTAACTGATTTTAGAACCAGGCTGCACTACAACGGTGTGTTTTCTAGGAATATGATTTTCATCGCCCGTTTCTAGGTCACTCCAAACACCGTGAAGGTGCATAGGGTGGTTCATCATGGTGTCGTTAATAAAGGTAATGCGAATACGTTCACCGTACTTAAATTCTAACGGTGGAACCGTGGCTTCGTCATAAGGAATACCGTCAATCGACCACATGTAACGCTCCATATTGCCCGTGAGATGCAGTACCAGCTCTTTGGTCGGTTTTGGCTCATGGCGAGTTGGGTAGAGGTTTTTTAAATCGGCATAGGTGAGTACTTTTCGTCCGTTGTTTCGTAAGCCAACACCAGGATCATCCAAACGATATTTGGGCGCTTTGGCACGCATGTCTATTTGAGGGCCATCTTTACGTGGCACGTCAATTTGAGGCAAATTTGGGTTCATGTCCATGGGAATGACCATATGATCCATATTGCCTTTCATGCTGTTCATTTGAGCCATATTATGTCCAGAGTGATCCATCGCTTTCATTTTGCTGTGCTTGGGCATGGATGCGTGGTTCATGCCTTGCATTTTTTGATCCATTGCGTGACCATCGTGTTCGGAACCCCCTGACATATTGGACATGTTATGCGCCATGCCCATGTCGGTCATGGTTAAAATGGGGTAAGGGTTCATTTTGGGGGCTTTTGCCAGTTGTGAGGCATCTGCGGTGAGTGAACCAATGGCGTAGCCTGAACGATCAATCGCTTGGGCAAAAATGGCATAGGGTTGTTTTTGTGTATCGGGTTCGACAATCACGTCATAGGTTTCGGCCACCCCAATACGAAATTCATCCACTTCGACAGGTTGAATTAAATTACCATCGGCCGCGACCACGCTCATTTTTAAGCCTGGAATTCGCACATCAAAAAAGGTCATGGCGGAGGCATTGATAAAACGCAGACGCACTTTTTTACCGGAATCGACCACGGCACGCCAATGGGCATTGGGCGATAGTCCATTCATTAAATAGGTGTAGGTGGAACCTGAAATATCGGAGAGATCGCGATCGGACATCGGCATGCTGTTCCACATTGCGCGGTCTTGCCACGCTTTAGCAAAGCCTTTTGCTTTAATTTCACTCCAAAAATCCCCAACGGTTCGTTGATTAAAATTGTAGTAATCGCCCATTTTTTTAAGGTTGGCATAGAGTTTTTCGGGCGGCGTATCCGACCAGTCTGAGAGCTGAATCACATAGTCGTGATCCGCTTCAACGGGTTCTGGTTTTTTAGGCAAAATTACAATCGCACCATAAACACCTGTTTGTTCCTGAAATCCAGAGTGGCTGTGATACCAATAGGTGCCATTTTGTTGTACTTTAAATTGGTACACAAAGGTTTCACCTGGTTTAATGCCGTCAAAGCTGATTCCGGGAACGCCGTCCATTTCATAGGGCAAAATTAACCCGTGCCAGTGAATAGAGGAGTCAATATTTAGCTCATTTTTAACTCGAAGGGTAACGGTATCCCCCTCTTGAAAAACTAGGGTGGGGCCAGCAAGACTTCCGTTTATAAGGGTTGCAATGCGTGGTGAACCCGTAATGTTGACACGTTGTTCCGCAATGGTTAGGTCAAATTCGGTGCCTGTTAAAATGGGTTGTTTGGGCAGCCCATCGGCGTGAGAGATAAATTCATTTTTTGCCAGTACGTTGGGTATGTGGCTGGCTAGGGTAGCGGCGACCGTAGTCAGAGCCATGCCTTTGACGAATTGTCGGCGATTAAGGTGGTTTATCGGTGTCTGTTTTGAGGTTGAATGCGTCATGAGACCACTCCTGCTGTTTAAATTGAATAGGGGGGGTAAATAATTTAAAGCACGTAATTGGATATTTTGAACGGGAAAGCAAACGTTGGATGTTTGATCTCGTTTAAAGGGTACTTGAGTGCTTTATGGCTTCGGTTAGAAGCGATGAGTTTCTAGACGAGAGGAGGAGGGGTTTCAGGTTGAAATGAAATAATAGGCACAGAAATGCTAAAGGGTGGAATTGCATCACTGATTTGAATCACAGAGTGAAATGTATGAGGGGATTTGGTATCAAACAGGCTGGTTGCGTGAATAGAGTTACAGACTAAGTTATGACAACTCCCTTCCGCATTTGAACAACAATTATTTGCAATTTGGTTTTGTTCCGACAGACAACCCGAATGAGATGACTCAGATTGAGTGTCTGTCGTTTGATGCATAATTTGCATTTTAGTGATTTCAGCTTGATTAAATTGAGACATATTTGTACTAGCCATTGCATTAAATGCAAAGCCTTGGAGTACAAAAATAACAATTAATACCTGTTTTAACATGTGAAATCTCTTAAAAAATAGTTAGCTAGACTAAATTCATAATTAATGAAAAAAATCCTACACCTTATTTATACGCTTATGTTTTTTATTTAGCAATGTTTTTTTAAAAGTAATGAATTTAATTTTTTTATCGCTTTCATTGCGTAGCCCAAACAACGGCAATGCTTTCAATTTCAATGTCCGTTTTACGAAGCTTGATGGCAAATTCTTCGATGGTTATGGAGTCAATATCAAATTTTTCGGCTAGGGCATCGACCTTATCTTCAAATTCATATTCCAGTTTTTCGAGGTCTTCTTGTACTTCAAGCACGCGGTTTTCAGCACGATTGACATCGCCTCTCTCTTTAAAAACTCGGCTGCCTTTGCTAATGACTCGCTTGGTCTTTGCGGCGGATGCTCGTCCAAACAGTGCGCCTAATAGAGCAATGCCTGTATTGATCATAGACCCTTTGCTGTCTGATTTTTCTTTTTCAACACGCTCTTGAGCGCGAGAAAGTCGCTTGAGAAGGGTGTTCTCTTTTTTATTGTAACGTGTTTGCAGTTTTTGTATTTCCAGCTCTTTTTTGTCGTTGAGTACGTCATTAAGCGAGACTTTAAAATCGGCAAGGGTTTCATAGGGTTTGGATTCGAGTTTGGGGCTACGAGAACGATAGAGGGTCAGTTTGCGTTCGTGGTATAACCAGTTTTTGAGTGCGGTGCTGGTTTTTTTTAGCTGTTTATCGTGCTTAATATGCGCGGGAAGGGAGGCATATTTTGCATTCGTAGGAGGTCGTGTTGGGAGTTGGTTAAAGGGCGGGGTATCAGTTGAATCGTTGTTGGTGATGGCTTGATCCCAATCAGTTTTTTGATCGTCAGCATTTAATGCCAGATTAAAATAATGCGTTTCTTGTATATCAATTCCACGAGTTTGGTTGAAAAAATGCAACGTAGTGTAGGTCATCATGCTGGCGTGGTAGTGGTTGTTTTCGGTAAGGTCAGGGGTGAAATATTGAGGAATACTATTGTCCAATCCTGAATAACGTTCAAAGCCACTTTGATTGGAGGCGTTGCTACGAGGTTGCTTTGTGGCGTTTACGGCAGTCTGTGTTTTTTGATCTTGCATTAAACGACTGATTTCATCTCGTTTTAAGGGGCCTTTTAAATAGCTGAGTGCCCAGCGCGTACTGAATAAACGAATGTCATCAAGGTGTGCACTTTTTAAAAAGAAGGTACGTTTTTTTAAATTGGCTAATAAGGTTTTGATTTCTTTTTTATTATAATTTGACCCAACTTTTCCGCCTAATCCATCAATCACTCGGTCAATGTCTTGCGTGGTTTGCAATCGACCAATAAACCACGTTCCAATATTGGAGAGCCCTTTGTAATCTAAATCTACTGGGTTTTGTGTGCTTAAAATAACGCCGACACCAAAGGCACGAGCTTGTTTGAGCATGAGCAACATGGGCTCTTTACTGGGTGGATTTTTAATGGGGGGGAAAAATCCGTAAATTTCATCCATATAAAGTATGGTTTTGAGTGCCGAGGTGCCACTTTGGCGACGCATCCATGCAATGTATTTGTTTAACAGCAAGGTGACAAAAAACATGCGTTCATCGTCGCTTAAGTGTGAGATTGAAAAAATGGCTATTTTGGCTTTGCCATTTTCATCGTATAAAAGCGTTTGTATATCAAGGTCATCCCCTTGCAACCATGCCGAAAAGGTAGGTGAGGCAATGATGGCATTAAATTTGGTGGCAAATTTAAAGCGTTCCGCTTGCGGATAAAACGCATCGAGCGGCAAAATGCCTATTTTTTTAAAGGGGGGGGCAATAATTTGACCAATTAACGCTTCTAAATTAAGCGAAGCATTGTTAAGCCAAGCATGGGTAATAATTTGGGCAAGTAAAATGTACTCTTTTGATTCGAGAGGATCGGCCTCTATGCTCACCAAAGCCAATAAACTGCTCACTGTGGTTTTTATGTAAGAAGCAAGTGAGTCGGAATCATTGAGTATTTCAGGTGGGGGCGCATCCAGTGAGCTAAGAATGTTAATGCTTACGCCTGCACTGCTACCAGGCGTGTAGATGGTTTTTTTGACGTTAGTCAGCGTTTCAACCCGTTGAGTATTTTGATGCGAGCTTTCAATGCCTGATTTCCACAGGTTCGCAATTTTGAGTGCGTACTCAGCGGGGTTTACTTCTTTGGTGTGTGCTTCATCGGTTACCCAAGGTTCAAAGTGTTTGGCTGAAAAAGTTGGATCAGTGAGGCACAAGTTACCCATGTCGCCCTTAGGGTCTATGACAATGGCTGGAATATTATCAATGGCTGCCTCTTCAATTAAACCAATGCCCAGTCCTGTTTTACCACTCCCTGTCATGCCGATGATGGCCGCATGAGTGGTGAAATTTTTATTTTTTAAGAGGGTTAGCGCATCGGTTGCTTCTTGCGTGCTTTTATCTAGGTCGGTACCCAGATAAAAGAGCCCTAATTTTTCATAAATTTCGACCATTATTAGGTTTTCCTTGGGGAAGTTAGATAGACATGCCAAATATTTTAACGTATCTAAAGGCGTTGTTTCTGGGCTATTTTAAGGAATCTTATGGAAAGGTCTAATTTATAAAAAAATAATTTTTTGTGGCAAGTAATTGATGTCTTTCAATTTTTGCCATAATAAAAGGTACCCTCTGCAGTAGGGGTATTGCGTATAACATGAGTTTTTGCTCTAATGAGGGCGTTTTTGATTGAATGTTTTGTTCGTGTGAAATCTTCGATGAAGCTGACTTGGCCTTGAGATGAGTAGATTTTTTATAGATTTAAACTTGTTTTAGGCTTTTTAATAATGTTGTTTTTTTAACAAACTGCTAGGAATTAAAAAATGGATATAATAAAAAATAAACTCCATTCTGCATATGAATTTATTGATGTTCGGTTTGTCTTGTTTGCCAGTATCATGATGTTTGTAATGCCTTATATGGTAAGTAATGCAAATGCATCCGGTTATGGGTATCAACTTAATTCGGAAAAACACGATGGTTCATCTGTGTACTGGAATGAAAGACATGGTAGTGATGGCCGAAAACATGATGATCATGAACACGATGACGATGATCATAAGTCTGACGATGACGATAAGCACGACAAGAAAAAGCATAAAAAACACTGTAAAAAGAAGCATGAAGGTGATAGTCGTGATCAGTGTATGGACGCGCATAAGTATGATGACGATCATAAGCACAGCGATGATGATAAACACGATAAGAAAAAGCATAAAAAACACTGCAAAAAGAAGCATGGCGGTGATAGTCGTGATCAGTGTATGGACGCGCATAAGTATGATGACGATCATAAGCACAGCGATGATGATAAACACGATAAGAAAAAGCATAAAAAACACTGCAAAAAGAAGCATGGCGGTGACAATCGTGAACAGTGCATGGACGCGCATAACGATGACGATGATCATGAACACAACAATGATCATAAACACGATAAGAAAAAATATAACAAACACTGTAAAAAAGAGCATAGAGGTGAAAGTCGTAAGCAATGTATGAAAGAGCACTCTGACCTAGTGCATGACAGTGAAAATACGGTGCAAGAGCACTGTGAAAAAAAGCATTCTGACGAAGCGTTAATGCAATGTAAAAAAGAACACGGTTATGTTACGCCACAAGAACCGCACGATAATGAAAGTACGGTTCAAGAGCATTGTGAGAAAAAACATACGGGTGACGCGTTTGAGCAGTGTGTTGTGGCACATGGCGGGGATCCTATTATTGTCGAGCCACCAGTGGTTCAACCACGCGCCTTGATTTTATATGATGCGCCAGTCGGTGTTCCGATGCAAAAACTGGGGCTTTCTCAGGCGATTATGCTTAAGAACCTGCTCGGACATTTTTCAATGGATGTTGAGATGAAACGTGTTGCAGAGTATGCCGCAGGGGATGTGGACGCTTATGATGCACTTTTCTATTTGGGTAGCTATTACAACAACCCCTCACCAGAAAGTTTTTTGTCAGATATTTCTACGACCA
>JAMOLY010000101.1 GCA_027068835.1 Thiomicrorhabdus sp.
GGAGCAATGAGCAAACATTTTGTGCCTTCAGGCAGTGTGAGGGTGTGGTCAACCATTTGACTGACTGTTTGTGCCTCTAAATCACAGTTGTGATTGGGGCAACGAGGTGTCCCCGCGCGAGCAAACAGGAGACGTAGGTAGTCATAAATTTCGGTGACCGTTCCAACGGTAGAGCGCGGATTGTGAGAGGTTGATTTTTGTTCAATTGAGATGGCAGGGGAGAGGCCTTCAATGTGATCAATGTCAGGTTTTTCCATAATGGATAAGAATTGACGGGCGTAAGAGGACAGCGATTCCACATAACGGCGCTGGCCTTCGGCATAAATGGTGTCAAAAGCAAGGGAGGACTTTCCAGAGCCAGAAAGCCCTGTAATTACAATTAATTTATCACGAGGCAGTGTTACATCAATGTTTTTTAAGTTGTGTGTTCGCGCGCCTTGGATGATGATATTTTCTAACATGCCTTGCCCATTATGATTGAATCAAAAGGGTTATTATAGCAAGATAATAGGCAACGACTCGGGAGTCGTCAATATAGAGAGACCTTTGCTCGAGAGGGGGGAAGATTATTTTAAGTGTTAATTAGGAAGCAACAATACGCCCGATACCGTGACATTTAACGTGCTTGTTCCAGCTTCTAATGCGGGTGCAGCCATACTTTTGGTCATCATCATTCGGCCGCTAAATTCCGCTTCTTGTCCATATTGACGAGAAAAGGGTGTGTTAATTCGTGTTTCCAATAGTTTAAAGTCCACCGCACCAAACGCGTTTGCAATGTGTTTAGCCTGTTGCTGAAAAGAGTGCAGGGCTTTTAATGTAAGTTGTTGCATCGCTTTTTGTCTTTTTTCGGGTGAAATTTTAAGTTGCATGTTCTGATACACCAGTTGCTCTTGCAGTTCGGTTAACACTTGAAATTGTTTTGAACTGGCATCCAGAGTCACCACTAAAGATTGGCTGCCATTCCACTGGCGAATCACTCGGTCTTTTTGATAAATAGGGTGAACTTGATATTGCGTGGTTTTGGCATCAATTTCAGGGTATTTTTTTAGCGTAGCAAGGGCGGCTTGCATTTTTTTATTAATCGTCTCCATCACCGCTTTTGCAGAACGAGCTTGTGCAGATGCACTTAAGGTCACAATACTAATGTCATTATCCATCTCTTGATATTCAGAAATAGAAAAATAAACATTATTGCCCATTAATGTGGATTTGGAAGCGGAAGGAGGGGGGGGGGTAAAAGTTTGGCTGGCCAAAATGGGCGTAGTAATACAGGTTAGGAAGAGAGTTAATAGCGTTAAAATTTGTTTGGTATATTTGATATAGGGGGGGGTAAAATATAGCATGGTTGATTCCTTGAATATTTTTTAAGGGTTTCATGTGATTATAACGTAGCGGGTTTGTTAGCAGTGTTATAATTTGCCGCTTAATTTTTTGATTTATATCATTAAACGGACTTATTTAAACGTGATAGAGTCTGTTTTGTTTACTTGTAGGATTCACCATTATGTCGTCTTTTCCTGAACCTAACGCCATGAGCCCAGTAGAGCGCCGTGCTGCCTTTTCGATTGCGGGCATCTTTACGACTCGTATGCTGGGACTGTTTATGATTTTCCCCGTATTCGCCCTGTTTGCAGAGGATGAGTTTGCGAATGTAACAGGGATGCAAATTGGAATTGCGATGGGGATTTATGGCCTAACTCAAGCCTTTTTGCAAATTCCCTACGGCATGCTATCGGATAAATATGGCCGAAAACCGTTGATTGTGGCAGGAATGATTGTCTTTATGATCGGCTCAATGATTTGCGCCATGGCAGAATCGATGGAGATGATGATTTTAGGGCGAGCCATTCAAGGGATGGGTGCGGTTGCCGCAGTCTTAATGGCATCTGTAGGGGATTTAGTCACCGAGCAGTTTCGACTTCGAGCGATGTCTATTGTCGGCATTACCATCGGATTATCTTTTACCTTATCTCTTATTGCAGGCCCCGTTTTGGCCTCTTGGTTTGGGGTAAGGGGTATTTTTTGGGTAATTGCAGGGTTAGCCGTTGTTGGGATGTTGCTGGTTAAATTTGCCATGCCAAACATCGAAAAGCAAGAGTTTCAACGCGAAGCGCAAGCCGATCCAAGTCAGTTCAGAGAGATTTTAAAAAACAAACAACTTCTAAGGCTCGATTTAGGTGTGTTTGTGTTACATGCCATGTTAACCGCAATGTTTATCGTGTTGCCATTAAGTTTAAGAGACAATGCAGGGCTGGATGTATTGAGTCACTGGATTATTTATTTGCCCGTTATGTTGCTCTCTTTTGCGTTGATGGTTCCCTTTATCATTCAAGCCGAAAGTCGCGGTCGAATGAAACACATGTTTGTGGGTGCGGTGGCAACGATTACCTTAGTGCAACTTGGCTTTGCTGGCCTAGAAAATACTTTTTGGTCTCTGTTTGCATTACTGCTCATATTTTTTACTGCCTTTAACTTGTTGGAGGCTTCACTGCCTTCGTTGGTGGTAAAATTATCGCCCGCAGATAAAAAAGGAACCGCCAGTGGTATTTACTCAACCAGTCAGTTTTTGGGCGCAGCGGTCGGGGGCGTTTTAGGTGGGTTTTTCTATCAGTATTATGGGTATAATGGAGTCTTTATTTTTACGGCCGTGATCGGCGGAATTTGGCTCGTTGCAGCCATGACCATGGAAAATCCTTTGCCATTAAGCATCGCCTCAGTGCCTTTAGAAGGTATTGACAGCCATAATGCAAAAGAAATTGAACAAAAATTACTCGCCTACGAAGGCGTGTATGAAGCCGTTGTTTTAATTGATGAACAACGTGCTTATTTTAAAGTGGATCGAAAAATTGTGAATGAAGCGGCTTTGATTGATTACATAGAGCAGAGCCGATAAATTAAATTTAAAACATTTTGTGAAAGAAAAGAGAGATATGTATGCGCGGTATCAATAAAGTAATTTTAGTCGGCACCTTAGGGGCTGATCCTGATGTTAAATACGCAGCAAACGGTAACGCCATTACGAACTTAAGTGTGGCAACCAGCGAAGAGTGGAGTGATAAAAATACAGGTCAAAAGCAACAAAAAACAGAGTGGCATCGTGTTACGATTTTTGGGAAATTGGCCGAAATTGCAGGGCAATATCTTAGAAAAGGCTCTCAGGTCTATCTTGAAGGCAAGTTGCAAACACGTAAATGGCAAGACCAAAACGGTCAAGATCGTTACACTACCGAAGTGGTGTTAAGTGGATTTGATGGCACTATGCAAATGCTAGGTGGAAATCGCCAAGGTGGCGATACCTCTTTTGATCAAGGAGGGTCTAATCAGCAAGGGTCAATGGGTCAACAGCAACCACGTCAACAAAATCAATTTCAGCAACCCGCGCAGGCTCAAGCCCCAATGGGGCAGCAAAATAATACAGGGTCTCAGCAAGCACCTCAACAAAAAGCACCCGCGTATGCTCCTAATGATTTTGACGATGATGATGTACCGTTTTGACCTAAAATAAAACCTAACAATGTTTAATTCTTATTAAAGCCCGCTACTTAAGCGGGTTTTTTTGTCTATTGGCGTGTTATTCTGCAGTTTTAGCTACCTGTCTTTCTTTAATTTTAGCAACGTACTGAAGTGCTTCTGGCCCATCGTTATCTAAAATAATTTCAAGTCCTTTTTTATAAAAAAACCAGTGGGGTAGTTGATCAGACTGAACTTCTTTATGGTCAGGTTCTCCAAACCGTTTAAGGATAGCCTCAGTTGTTAAATGTTTTCTTGGCAGTAAGGTAATGCTGGTTAAGGGGTGGTCAAAGTATTTTACAATGGTTGAACTGTATAGCTCAATCTCTTGGTTGCCTGTAGGAGTTCTCGATATGGATTTTCCTTCATTATAGGCTTGCTCTAGCTCCTCTGGGGTTAAGTCAATTTTAAGTGCAAGTGCCGCTTTAATTGAACCAATGTACATGACGGGAAAATAGGCTTCAATGGATTTGTTTTCTTTATTGGCATCGGAGAATATTTTAACTTCGACATCTTTTCCGTATAGATCCATGGCGTCTTTTAAAGAAGATTGGTTAAGGGTGAGGCCAAGCGCATGTAATTGTCCAGAGTCATCATAGTATGAATTCCACGGGAGTAGTTTTGGATTAACTGCTTCTCGTTCTGGTTGAATGCTTATCAGTAGTATGAGTATCATGACAGAAGAGATTAAAACAACCCAAAAGATAGGGAGTTTTCTTTTTTTAACGATTTTCGGGGAGTTCATGGTAATTTATTGATTCTCTTTTGTTGTGTCTATTTTTTGCCCATCTTTTTTACTAGGAAGGTCTTTGTTTGAATGCGCGTCACGTGGTACATATTTTTCAATTGAGGGGTCAATAATCCCTTTTCCTGCATCATATACGGAAATACCTTCCTGTAAAAACATGACAAGCAATGTAAAAAATACAATCACAGCAGAGAGAAACATCGTTATTTTTTCGTGTATTGGGGTTGATGAACCGTCTGTTGAAAAATCATTCATCATCATGCCACCGCCTAACAAAGAGCCGAGTAATGTCGTGATGACGATAATTGTAATGGCTACGATGTAGGAGATGATTAAAATTCGACCTCGTCGCCACGCTAATGTCCAGTGTGCAGCCACAAACCAGCTATCGCCATGTACTAATTTTTTGCTTTTAAAATAAATATAGCTGAGTACGATGATAGATATAAGAGGCACCATGATAAAGTTAAAAGGGCTTCCGTCTCCAATTTCTAAAACGACTTGGGATATGGCTAAATGCGTTAAAATTACATTTAAATTAAAAATATGATGAGGCAGTTTAGCTGCTGAAATTTCCTGCTTGCTGACGTCGTAATGCATGGGTTTCCCCTTTGTTGTTAAAATAAGGCTTTTATTAATGCTTGCTTGATATTGATAATCAAATCATTATATTCTACAGTGTTCTAAGGATTTGTTAGCCACTTTATGAAATCTTTGCTAGGCATGGGTTTGCCATATTTAAATCCTTGAAAAATTGCACAATGTTTGTCTTGAAAAAAATAAGCGTGCTCGTCGGATTCGATGCCTTCGGCAATGACTTCTAGGTTTAAGCTTTTTGCCATGGCTAATATGGTTCGAGTGATGGTTCGCCCCTCTTCCGTTTTTAGATTTTGCACAAAGGATTGATCGATTTTGATTGTATCAATCGGAAAGCTGTGTAGGTAGGCAAGAGAGGAGTAGCCTGTACCAAAATCATCAATGGCAAGAGATACCCCTAAAGCTTTTAAGCCCTTTAAAATATCAAGGCTGTTTTCTGCATCATTCATTGCCAAGCTTTCGGTCAGCTCTAAGTCAATAAATTGTGGGGGGAGTGTGGTTTGACTTAAAACATGTTGCACATCTTTCATGAGATTGGATTGTGTGAATTGCCTGCTGGAAAGATTAATGCCGATTCGCATGGTATTAAAGCCCATGTCATGCCATTTTTGCGCTTCAAAAATGGCTTGTTGTAAAACATAACGACCAATATCAATAATAAGGCCTGTACTTTCCGCTAATGGAATGAACTCAGTGGGTGAAATAATCCCATGTTCAGGGTGATTCCAGCGAACCAGCGCTTCTGCACCTGTTGGGATTAACGTTTTTGCATTAACTTGGGGTTGATAAAATACTTCAATTTGGTGGTTGGCTAAGGCTCTACGAAGATCATTCTCCATAGAAAGTAGGCCATGAGCTTTTGCATTCATTACGGGGTGATAAAAAATAAATTGATTTCCCCCCCTTGTTTTAGCCGTGGAGCGAGCAATGTTGGCATAATTTAAAAGCGATTCTGCATCGGTTGCATCATTTGGAAAGACGGATATTCCTGAACTATAGCTGATAAACATCTCTTGATGATCGAGTAAAAAAGGTTTTGAAAGGTCGTATATAATGCGAACCATTAATAAATTAAGTTCATCCAAATCTTGTATGTTTTTGATTAAAATTGCAAACTCATCGCTGCCTAATCGAGCCGCAAAATCGGCTTCTCGAATGACATGAGAGATTCGTTGGGCTAAATTTCTTAATAAATGATCTCCCTGTTCTTGACTTAGATTAATATTGATTTGTTTGAAACGATCAACGTCAAAAATAATGATGGCACTCAAGGTGGATCTATTTCTACCCGTTAAAAATTCATTAAGCATTTTGCCAAAGTAGGCTCGGTTAGGTAGATCAGTGAGTGCGTCGTATTGGCTTTGGTATTCAATGAGTGATTCATCTTTATGCAAACGAGTAATGTCTTGAATCGACCCTGAGATACTGAGAAGTTGTTCCGATTTTGAAAACGTAGCACTGCCTAAACACTCAATGAATGTTGAGTTTCCATCTTGTTGTTGCACTCGAAAATTAATGGCAATATAGGTTTGTCCTTGGTTAGCATCGGAAATTGCTTGGTGAACTAAGGGCATGTCTTTAGGGAGTATGTGGCTTATAAATTGCGTGAAAGAGAGCTCTTTTTGTTTTGGAATGCCTAATAAATCAAATGTTATGTTAGACCCTGTAACAGAGTCTTGTTTTACATCCCATTTCCAGTAACCAATTTTAGCTAGTTTTTGTACTTGTTCTAAGTGGGATATTTCTTGTTGAAGCTGTTGTTCTACTTTAGCCGTTCGCAAGATGTATTGAATACGTTGTGATAGATGTTTGAGTGCACTTGAACGAATTGTAAAGTCAGTTGCACCAGCATTAAAAGCATCTCCTATCGTGTCGATGTCTTCTGCTTCGGTTAAAATTAATACTGGAATAGCATGCTTTTTATCAAAGGCTTTAATGGCTTTAATCACAGAAAAGTCATTTTGTTCGGCCGTTTTGGCATCAATCAAAACAAGACTTGCTTGTTGCCGCATAAATAGAGTGAGTGCCTCTCGGGCATCATCCGTTTCAATCGTATGAAACCCCGTCAGGTTTAACTCATTTACCGCAGTTAAACGAGTGGCTTTGTGTTGGATCACAACGAGAATAGTCGGTTTATTTTGGGCGTTAGTTTGCATGCTTGATCTTAGGTTTTATCATTAGCAAGCCACCAGTTTAAATGCTTAATGATTAAATACAATTGGTATTTAGCCTTAAGCGGGTCTTTTTTTTGATTTTAAACTAAAGATTGAGTATTTTTATACACAAGGGTGACAAGAATACTTATTCTTCTAGCCAGAAGGTAGCTGGGCCATCGTTGGTTAACGTGATTTGCATGTCTGCACCAAACTGCCCTGTTTGAATGTGAGCATATTGTTGTTGTACTTCATTAATAAAATGATTGAATAAATCGGTTGCAATTTTTGGAGCTAAGGCGCTAGAAAAACTGGGTCTTAGCCCTTTTTTTGTATTGGCCGCGAGGGTAAATTGTGGAATAAGCAACAGTTCACCTTGTACCTGTTGAACATTAAGGTTCATTTTGTCTTGCTTATCTGTGAATACTCGGTAGTGCAGTAATTTATGGATCATTTTTGTGATGTTTTTTTTGGTGTCATTCGCTTGAAATCCAACAAAAACGACTAGGCCACGCTTAATGCTTCCGATGGTTTTTTCTTGTACGGTGACCTTGCCATGGCTGACGCGTTGAATTAAGCAGATCATACATTTTGTAACTGTATTGTAAATTGGTCGGTTGCATTAATGAGGGCTTGAGCAATTTCAAGTTCCATGGCAGAGTGCCCTGCATGGTTGCAAATGGTGAGTTGTGCGGTTGGTAATTTTTCACTCAGTTCCATCGCCTGATTAATGGGGCAAATCATATCATAGCGACCTTGAATAATATGCACGGGTAAATGTGCGATGGATGCGACATTGCTTAATATTTGATTGTACTCAATAAAGGCATAGTGCTGAAAATAGTGGCATTCAATACGAGCCAGTGCCAGCGCATGATAAGGGTCACTAAATTGGTCAACGGTGTTAGGGTCGGTTTGCAAATGAGAGGTTCTTCCTTCCCAAACGGACCAAGATTCGGCGGCTCTCATGCGTGCAATTTCATCGCTACTGGTGAGTAGTTTGTAGTAGGCATCAACAATATTGTGACGGTTTTCAGGAGAGATCGGTGCAATAAAATCTTCCCAATAATCGGGAAAGAAACGGTTAGCACCTGATTGATAAAACCAGTGAATATCCTCTTCTCGGCAGAGAAAAATACCTCTTAATATCATGCCAAGCACGCGTTCTGGGTAGGTTTGAGTGTAAAGCAAAGAGAGCGTTGAACCCCATGAGCCACCAAATAAGAGCCATTTATCAATGTTCAGATGGCGGCGAATTTTATCCATGTCTTCGATAAGATGGGCGGTGGTATTATTGGTAAGGCAGGCGTGGGGTTTGGATTGGCCGCAGCCTCTTTGATCAAATAAAATGATTCGGTAGGTATCAGGGTTAAAAAATTGTCGATGAATGGCACTGTAGCTTGCCCCTGGCCCACCGTGAATAAAGAGAACGGGAATTCCTTGCGGATTTCCACACTCTTCAATGTGCAGCACATGGGTGTTATCAACTTGCAAACTGTGTTGCACAAAAGGCTTAATGGGCGGATAGAGAGTGGTGCTGAGCGACATGATCTTTTCCAGTAGTCAGTTTTTACTACAGTGTAACTGAAAACCACTTTTAGAAAAAAGGTTACAGGCATAAAAAAACCAGCCGAAGCTGGTTTTTTTTAAATCAAAATCGTTAAAAACTATTTTTTACCACGAGAGGCTTGTTTACGACCATTTTCAGTCAGTATCTTTTTACGGATACGAATGCTTTCAGGCGTTACTTCAACCAGTTCATCATCATCAATGAACTCAAGCGCTTGCTCAAGAGAAAAGCGAATTGGAGGCGTTAAGGTTAGAGCCTCATCTGTTCCAGAGGCACGCATATTGGTTAACTGCTTACCTTTTAATGGGTTGACCGTTAAGTCGTTTTGACGACTGTGTAACCCAATAACCATCCCTTCATACACTTCGTCACCGTGGCCAATGTATAAACGTCCACGATCCTGAAGGCCAAACAGACCAAAGGCTAAAGCTTTACCTTGACCAATTGAGATTAACACCCCATTGGTACGATCGCCTAACGTGCCAGCAAACTTAGCGCCGTAGTGCGAGAAGCTAGAGAAAATTAAGCCATTCCCTTGTGTTGCGGTCATGAACTCTGTACGGAAGCCAATCAATCCACGTGAAGGAATAATAAAGTCAATACGCACACGACCATGTCCATCAGGAACCATGTCTTGCATCTCAGCTTTACGCTCGCCTAATTTTTCCATAATGCTACCTTGAGACTCTTCAGGCACATCTACGGTTAGGTTTTCGTAAGGCTCTTGCATTTCGCCATCAATTTCACGGAAGATAACTTCTGGACGAGAGATACCCATCTCAAACCCTTCACGACGCATGGTTTCAATCAAAACAGAAAGGTGAAGTTCACCACGACCAGAAACACGGAACTTGTTCGCGTCTTCCGTCTCTTCTACGCGTAGCGCAACATTCGTCAATAACTCTTTGTCCAAGCGTTCACGAATTTGACGAGAGGTTAAGAGCTTACCTTCTTTTCCTACGAATGGAGAGTTGTTCACTTGGAACGTCATGCTAACCGTTGGCTCATCAATGGTGAGGGCAGGCAGAGCTTCTGGGTGGTTTGGATCACAAAGAGTTTCTGAAATGTTTAGCGGATCAAATCCAGAAAATGCAACGATATCACCTGCATGGGCTTCATCAACGTTAATACGATCAAGACCATGAAAACCAAACAGTTCGCCCACTTTACCATTACGGGTATTGCCTTGGTCATCTACGATTTTGACTTGCATACCGACTTGAACGGAGCCACGTTTAATTCGCCCTGTTCCGATGACCCCTTTATAGGTGTCGTAATCAAGCGAAATACATTGCAACTGGAATGGTCCGCCCATATCAACGTTTGGTGGTGAGACTTTATCCACGATGGTTTGAAATATTGGCTCCATGTCACCTTCGGTAACGGTTTCTTCGTAACCAGAAAAACCATTAAGACCCGATGCATAAAGAACATCAAAGTCCATTTGCTCATCGGTCGCGCCTAAACGGTCAAATAGATCAAAGGTTTGATCCAGTACCCAATCAGGACGCGCACCAGGACGGTCAATTTTATTGATAACAACAATCGGCTTTAACCCTTGGGCTAATGCTTTTTCAGTTACAAAACGTGTTTGTGGCATTGGTCCTTCAACAGAATCAACCAAGAGTAATACAGAATCAACCATGGATAGAATTCGTTCGACTTCACCACCAAAATCGGCATGGCCTGGGGTGTCAACAATATTGATTCGGTAGTCATTCCATTTAACGGAAGTATTTTTGGACAAAATGGTGATACCACGTTCTTTTTCAAGATCGTTAGAGTCCATCATTCGTTCGCCCATCTCCTTATGCGTATCCATTGTTCCAGATTGCTTTAAAAGTTGGTCTACCAAGGTTGTTTTACCGTGGTCAACGTGGGCAATAATTGCGATATTGCGAATATGTTGAGTTGTCATGAATAAGGTTCTCTAAAATTAACGAAATCGTACCGAAGTGTCACCATCTAGGAAGTAAGCTAGAAGGAGGTTTCACGCTAAGGAATTGAAAAAGAAGGTATTATAATGGAAAAGATAGGGATTGATAGTTTTTAAATTAATGAAATGAATTCACGAATGGGATGAAAATTTTGAAAACTTCACCAAAGGTACGTTTTCAGCGTCCTTTGGTGGTATTTTATGTTTTATTTAGGCGTTCTGAGGTAGCTGTTCTGTTTGTTGCATCATTTCCACCCAAGCGTCACGAAGTTCCGTTAAAATATCAATGGCACTGTCTAGGTAAAAGCTGTCTTTTTCAAAAACGGCCTCTTGAATGCTTTGGTCGGCATAGCGATACAGCTCTTCTAAATCAAATGCCAGTGGCGTGCTTTGAGTAAAGGCAAGGCGATCACGCAGAGCATCTAAAATGGTGGTCATTCGTCCAAGGTGAAATCCTTTTTCGACCAGTGCAGTGCTTTGATGGCAAACTTTTGCCATATTGCCTTTGTCTACCGCGCCTTGCAGCAACAGTAAAATGGTTTTTTTCGGGTTCTCTTTTAAGTGCGTTTCTTCTTTTTGGTTGAGGTGGTACTCTTGAAGAATCGGTGCTTTCACTTTTTCTGGCGTGGTATTGTTTAATGTCATGACTTTTTCCTTTTTTCATGTAGAGCAAAAGTAACAAATTGAATAACTTTAAACCTGGCTATGGTAGTTTTGAAGAAGCGTGCCTTCAAAAAAGTAAAGTTTTTTGTTATCAGTCGTAAAGCATTAGTTGTGCCAGATGCACAAAGGCAAAGTTTTGACAGAGATAAAAAATCCCCCCCCCTATGCTTTTATTTTGAGTAGGGGGGGAGTTTTTTAGAAGTGTAGTGGTCAAGTATTTCTGTAGGCTTTCTAAGCCACATTAAGTAAATTTTTTCTTTTTTGAACTGGCGTAATATATCCAATCACGGAACTTAGCCTTTTATTGTTGTAATATCGAATATAAAACT
>JAMOLY010000102.1 GCA_027068835.1 Thiomicrorhabdus sp.
TCTAACTGCTTCACTTGAAACGTTACCGCTGGCTGAGTCATATGCAATGTCTCGGCCGCTTTTGTAAAGCTCATTACTTTTGCAACAGTATGAAATACCTGAAGACGTCGATCGGACATATAAAGTTTCCTTGGTTCATCATAAAAAAATTCAAGACAAGCGAATATAGGTTGTTCTTTAAAGAATGTCAATCAACTTATTTAAAGAAGTTTCAAAACAAAGCATTACACAGAGACCTAATAGATTCAGCTTATAACAAGCGATAAGTAGAGCTTATTGCGCGTCGTAAATTTACCTATTATTCATCTCTTTTAACTCTTGCTTTAATGATTTAATTTCATTGGACATATGCTCTATCAAACGCTCAGTGTGTTTCTCATTTTGTTGTGTTTGGCGAACAAATGATGCTTCCAACCCTTTTATATAATGCAGCATATCACCCTCCATTTTCTTTTGGTCAGAGCCGATTAAAAAAGCGGCGATATTCGCGGACACTAGAGAGAAAAATAGAACACCAAATAGAATTAAAATGGCTCCAAATATTCGTCCGTTTTCGGTAGCAGGCACCACATCGCCATACCCCACAGTTGTAATCGTAACAATCGCGTACCAAGCGCCATCAATAAAAGGGCGATCTTCAATGTAGGAAAACACCGCCGCTGCACCCACGATTAAAAAAGCAAAAGCCACTAAAATTTGCCCAAATCGATTTCGGTTTAATACAATCGAAACCCCTTTAAAAAAGGCCGAAAAGAAACGTAAGAACAACAACAATCTCAAGGAACGAACAATCACCGCCCAGTCACTGCCCCACTCAATCCACGGAAAAGCAATAATAACGATTAAGACACCCAGCCAATTTTCTCGTAAATAACGTACTTTACGTTGAACCAACATGAGATTTACAAACAGTTCTAATGCAAATACACCCCAAATAATGTCTGACAACCATGGAATTTCCGTTGCCTGAACGGAGTAATACATAAACAACTGAGCAAAAGTGAGCAACAAAGCCAATAGAACTAATATTTCAAGCCAGTGTCCGACCTTACGAGCGCGCCTATTCTCTGAGCGGTTAACACCCGCAACCCCCAAAAAGGCTTTAATCTTTAATCTTTTCATTCAAACTTTTCTATTACGTTTTACATGTAGAGCATTTGAGGTTGCCAACTTAGGCAACGCTTCTCGCCCATTTAATGTCTGTCCCATCAACCAATTTTTAACGGGTGTCAAACGATTTGCAAGCGGTAAAAATCCTTTTCTAAAGCTCGTTTTTAAATTGGAATCTTGTTTAAATAGCCAATCAAATGCCTCCATCGAGCGCTGAACAATCGCATTATCCCCACGCCGCCAACGCTCATACTTTCTAAGCACCGAATAACGCCCCCACCGCTTGCCTGCTAATTTAGCGGATAACACCGTTTCAATCAATGCCGCCGCATCCAGCAAACCTAAATTAACACCTTGACCCGCTTGTGGATGAATCGTGTGTGCCGCATCGCCCACCAAAGCCAAATTGGGTTTCACATAATGTTCGGCATGTCGTCGTGTGAGTGGAAACGCGGCTCTCTCACCCACCTCAACGACCGAACCTAAGCGATAATCGGATGCCTTAGAAACTTCTAAAGCAAACGCTTGGTCGGATAAACTCAATGCCCATTGCATCTTTTCAGTGGGCAGATACCATGCAATTGAGCTTAAATGATCTCCCATAGACAAATACGCAAAGGGTCCATCCTTGGTGTAACGTTGCCAACAAGTATCCTCCGTAGGCCGTTCTGTCTTAACACACCCCACAACCGCACACTGTTCATAATCATGCGTGTCCAGTCCTATGTAAGCCAGTTGTCTTATTTGAGAGAGCGCACCGTCTGCCCCGACAAGCAGTTCTGTCTGAACATCACCTATGCCCTCAAGTTCAAGCCATGCTTGACCCTCTTCTAACCGTAGAGATTTAATGGTTGGATTTAACAGCACATGAATGGCATCACACGCCTGTACCTGCTCCCATAGTGCGGCTTGAATCACTTCATTTTCAACGGTATAGCCTAAATTGGGTTCGCCCATCTCTTGCGCAGAAAAATGAATTTCTCCTGAGGAGAGGTCGTCCCAAACATGCATCGCAGTAAAGGCATGATAACGACGAGATTTAATCCCCCCCCATGCACCAACATTTCGCAACACATGCTCAGAAGCACGCGTTAAGGCGCTGACGCGTACTTGGTAAGGCTTATCGTCACGCCAAACGGTATCGACGGCTTGTCGCTCCAGTAAGAGGACTTTCATCCCTTGTTGCCCTAAACCCAGTGCCACCGTGGCACCGACCATTCCTCCGCCAACCACAACCACATCCCAAACGGTATCGGTTACATTTTGTTCCATCGTGTTCATTTTTGCCCCCCCATTGCAAATCGAGCAAAGCGACGTTTTACCGTTGGCATGGCCTGCATCGCCATTAACCCCAGTCCTCTCAAGTGTCCAACAATGGGAGAGCGGTGTTGAAAAATTTGAATCAAACCGTCCGTTAACCCCATCACTTTTTCATGCGCGGGTTTTCGTAACGCGGCATAATCGTCTAAAAACGCTGGTTCACCCAAATCAATACTGACAGCAGCCTCTGCTGAAACAGATTTTTTCGCACGTTGCCCAATATGGTTTAAAAAAACGTCAATGTCTTGAATGCCTAAATTAAGACCTTGTGCCGCAACAGGGTGCTGAGTATGTGATGCATTTCCCATTAATAAGGCTCGACCTTTTGCCATTTGAGCAACGTACGTCTCTTTTAACGGGTAAGCAACGCGTGGACTGATTTTGGTAAACGCCCCCAAACGTTCGCCCATTTTAGAGGCAAACAACGCCATAAATTCCGTATCACTTAATGCTTTAACACGCTCAATTTCTGCATCTGAACAAACCAGAACGGCTTTATGCGCGTGCCCTTTCATAGGCAATAACGCCACAGGCCCCTCTTCGGTAAACCGTTCAAATGACCAATTATTTGGGTGCTCTTCCGTTTCGATTTGCGCCAAAACGCCAAACGCATGGTACGACTTTTCTTCTAAAGGCAGTTGCAACAACTTCCGTACTTGAGAGTTCGTTCCATCCGCACCCACAATCAACTTGGTCTCCACCTCAATTTCTATACTCTTCTTATCAGACGATGCATCAACAGCCATCTGCACCAACACTCTATCCGCTTGCATTTGAAAATCCACAACTCGTGCAGGGCAAAACACTTGAATATGGGCATTTTTTTTAACATGTTGCCATAAAACGCGCCCTAAATCACTGGACTGAATACTGTAACCCAAGGCAGGCACACCCACGTCATCGGCATGCAGAGTGGTCATCCCTAAATAGCCTTTTTGCGAGACATGAACATGATAAATATCGGTTACAAACGGGATTAAATCGTTCCACACTCCCAACGATTCCAGTACCAGCATCGACCCATGTGACAACGCCAATACACGGCCATCAAAGGAGTTGGCCGCATTTTCAACGGGCAACAAAGCTTCGGCCAAAACAACCTGTTTTGCCTGTTTCGCTAACCCCAATGCCAACATAAGCCCGACAGGCCCTCCACCGGCGATGACCACCTCATTTTTTATGGATTGTTGCACTTTAAGAGACCTCAATCGTTACTTGTTCTTTGTCTTGACGCATCCACGTTTCAATCTCTTTCACGGTTCGTGGTAAGCCCGTCGTTAAGACCTCATGACCTATTGAAGTCACCAAGATATCGTCTTCAATTCGTATACCAATATTATGCCACTTTTTATCCACATCTTGATGCTCACCAGAAACATACAATCCCGGCTCAACCGTCACCACCATGCCAGGCTTAAACGTGCGCCACTTTTGGTTCTGTTTATAAGCCCCCACATCGTGCACATCCATACCCAACCAGTGACCCGTGCCGTGCATAAAAAATCGTTTATACCCTTCGTCTTTTAATACCGTATTCAAATCGCCCTGCAACAGTCCTAAATCGAGCAATCCTTGTGTTAGCACCTTTATAGAGGCTTGATGCACTATATCGTAAGTGGCTTTAGGCTTGATTGCATCAATCGCTGCTTGCTGTGCGGCAAGCACCAATGAGTACAACTGGGCTTGCTCTGCACTAAAAAATCCACTGGCTGGAAAAGTGGTGGTTATATCGCCCGCATACCCCTGCCATTCCGCTCCCGCATCCACCAAGACCAAATCGCCTTTTTTAATCTCAGAACGATTTTCAGTATAGTGCAAAATACACGCGTTTTCGCCACTGGCAACAATGGAGTTAAACGCCACTCTCGGCGATCCTAAGCGCAAAAATTCCGCTTCCAAGTCTGCCTGTACCTGAAACTCAAACACACTCGACTGCACCGACTTCATCGCGGCTAAATGCCCCTGAACCGAAATGGTGGCGGCTTTGCGTAAACGTTTAATTTCAGTGTCAGATTTAATGACACGCATTTCATGCAAATGCACGTCTAAATCACACACTTGTTTTGGTGCTTCAATGCCTTTTCGACCCTGCTCTTTTAATGCATAAATCCACTGATGCACCGTTCCTAAAAAATCCAACGATTGCGAAAACGAAACATAAACCGATTCCATATTATCAAGCAAGCCCAAAATTTCGTCATCCAACATGTCTATCTCATGCGCACAATCTAACTGCAACGTACTGGGAGCGGCCTCCACCCCCAAACGCCGACCTTGCCATGTCTCTTGCTCAGGGTCTTTTGCTCGAACAAAAAGGTGACTCGCCACGGTCTTGGCTTTTTTTAATAACACCAAGACCGAGTCGGGTTCTCCAAATCCTGTTAAGTAGATAAAATCACTCTCGGCTCTAAACGGAAACTCCACATCTCGGTTACGAATTT
The DNA here is from genome assembly GCA_027068835.1 of Thiomicrorhabdus sp. Lineage (GTDB taxonomy): Bacteria > Pseudomonadota > Gammaproteobacteria > Thiomicrospirales > Thiomicrospiraceae > Thiomicrorhabdus. Next base: position 4,872 of record JAMOLY010000102.1, read on the forward strand.
TTTCTACACCAGAAGGCACAATAACCATGCTATTTTCAGGCAACATATCCATTAATATCTGACGATTTTTTTGGTAAAATTCGGGCTGTTCTAAGGGGGTGTTTAGCATGAAGAAATCACTTATGTTTTGTTAAAAAATTAATGAAGAGTATTCTCATCGTCATACGAATCGAAAGAGGTATTTGAGACAGGAATTGGCGTACCTTCAACAGGGTTTAACGATTCATTAATAGTCATAACACCAATTTTAACAAACTCCACCAACTGCATTAAGTCTGACTCCTCCGTTTCGCCATCGGCCACCGATTTTCCTAATCCATCTACATCAATGCTGGCAATGTCACTAAAATCATTAATCAGCTCTCTTACTTCTGGGGCAATTTCATTCTCTGCGTCTTGCAAACACCCAATCAATCCCAAACCATACAACACGCCTTCGCACAATTGCCCGATCATGGTGGCGCGATAAACCACCGATTCGCTGTCATCAGGTAAACACAGTTCCAGCTCAAACCCTGAGCCATTTAACCCTTTATTCGTCTCCAAATAAAGTTCATGCAATCCTTTTAAAAAAGACTCTTTGAGCGACTTAATATTCGCCTCTTCAATCAGTTTTTTAATCCAAACGGCTTCCTGTACCTCGTTGTCACCACACAAAAGCCCAATTAACATTCCTTGAATAAAAGAGGGAGACTCAAGATCGGCGTGTGGCGCAATAATTTCTTTGATTTGATCGAAATTCATAAAACATTCTCTTGTTAAAGCGTAATGATTGGGGAATAATATCATAAAAACCACCCATTACCCCCTTCGGAGCCAGACAGTGTTAACACTTACCTTAATGAATCACAATTTTGAAATTCCTTGTGAAGAGAGTGATCAAGCGCGTTTAATTGAAGCGGCGACATTGTTAGAAGACAAGCTGGATCAACTGCCCGAGCTAAAGGGAGAAGGAAAGGTTCTCATGATGGCGCTTAACCTTTGTTATGACTACCTTCAGCTCAAAGAGGATACCTTACAATACACCGATCAGGTCGAAAAACAGCTTGGAACGGTGATTACGCACGTATCTCAATCGAATGTCTCCGATTAGTTTCATTATTTGGTCTCTATCTTTGGTATAATAAAGCCTTGGCTCATTGTTGCTGGGCATAAACCCCTTTCCGATAATTATTATATTGGGGTCAGATGCTAGAAATGGTGCGCATCTCGTTAGTTTGTCTTGCAAGAGCTGACTAACCCGAGAAGCCTAAATTTCTTGAGGAGACTGCCACCTTGAACTGCTCGGTTCTCGGATTTTTGCTCAACGACAATGCGCCTTTCTATTTTTCTCCCCCCCCCCTATTTATATTTACCCTTACTTAACAAAACAATGAAACCATTGCTATGACCGTTTTATCCCCCCCTAATGCGCTTCGAAAACAACTCAGATTACAACGGCAATCACTCAGTTTAGCGCAACAAAAGCAACATGCAAAACGCGCACAACAACATTTAGAGCATTTTCTAACCTCGACTGACAGCTCCCTCACTCAAAAAAGCTTAAACATCGCTTTTTTTCTTGCACAAGACGGTGAACTTGCAACCGATTTGGCCATTCAGTCATTATGGCAATCAACCCCCCATAAAATTTTTTTGCCCATTTTAAAAACCAATCCTGAAGGACACATGGCCTTTGCCCACTACACGGCAACCACGCCCATGAAAGAAAATAAATTTTCGATATTAGAGCCTGATGTTCCCCAACATGAATGGCTCTCAGGGCAAGCATTGGACATGGTATTAACCCCTTTGGTTGGGTTTGATGCCTTTGGAAACCGCATGGGCATGGGGGGGGGGTATTATGACCGAACCTTTCAATTTAAACAGCAATCCTCTAAAATATCCCCCCCCCTACTCATTGGTTGGGCGCACAGTTGTCAACACGTTGCACAACTGCCTGTAAACACTTGGGACATTCCGTTAAATGGCGTGATTACCGAAAAGGGTTTTACTGAATTTTCAACTTCCTCTCCCCCCCAATAAGGACACAATAAATGGACATTTGGTCTCGAATTTTTACCTACTCAAGCGCCGCATTTGGCGCCATTCTTTTAGTGATTGTACTCATCGTACTCTCCAATGCCGAAGGCGGTATTTTAACCGTTGAAAGCCTACAGCACATGGAAGGTTCTTTAACCTCGTTTTACAATTTTATTTTACCGTTTGTCTATATTTGGATGGCACTTGGGCTGTTTATTTTTGGACGTTTTTTAATGCGTATGTTTAAAAAGTAGTCTACTACTGAACATAAAACAGAGAGTTCAAAGGGGGGGGGTATAAAAATTTACAACGCCACTAAAAACTCTGCTTGTTTAAGCAAATACTGCATACCTGCAATATCAAAACTGTCTACTTTTTCCAATAGCTGACTGGCAAAACGATCCAATACATCGTTAGTGTGTGCATCCGCTAAATCCGCAACTTTTTTGGCAAACGTTTTAATGTCTTCAACACTGTTGCTGCTCACTGCCGTGTTATACAACGGTAAAAGTTCGTTTTTGATAGGAGCAAGCAATGCTTCTGGCAGATGCTCTTTGCTAAACGCTAAAGTATCTTCTGCCTCTTTCATTTCTTCTGGTCGCATTTGATTAAATTCTAAAAACTGTGATAACGTTTGAGTAAGGTCATTACGTAACACAGGCTTACGCAAATAATCATCAAAATACGCTCGATTGATTTTTTCAAACTCATCCTGCATTACCGACGCGGTTAAGGCGATAATTGGAATGTCTGGGTTAAGCGATTTAATCATCTTAGCCGCCCCATAACCATTTAAAACAGGCATACGAATGTCCATTAAAATAAGGTCTATCGCATTCGATTTATAACAGTCAATGGCCTCTTGTCCATTTTCAGCTTGAATAATGGTTAACTCAGATCCTATAAAATTTTGACAAATCAATTCACGATTATTCAACACATCATCCACCACCAACACCGTTGCGGGCTTAAATTGAATTGTTTTAGCATTAAAAGAGAGTGAATTTTCCAGCTCGTTATAAACGTGTACGGAAGCAACATCCACTTTTTCAAGTAATACGGTAAACGTAGAACCTTGGCTGGGTGTACTTTCCACACTCAAATACCCGTTCATCATGGTAACCAAACGCTTCGTAATGGATAAGCCCAATCCCGTTCCACCAAACTTACCCGAATCTTGCCCTACTTGCTGCTCAAAGGCATTAAAAATCCGCTCTTGCTGATCTAAAGATATACCGACGCCAGTATCCTCAACTTTAATTAACAGGTCAATTTTACTCAGTTTTTCAAACACATTTACCGATTTAACCGAGAGTTTAATTGACCCTCTATCGGTAAATTTAACCGCATTGCCCAACAAATTAAACAAAACCTGTCTTAAACGCACGGGATCCAGTAACAGTGATTCAGGAATGTCTGGTGCAATGTCTATGTAAAAGTCCAATCCTTTTTTCTGAATATTCATGATAAAAATATCCCCAACTTCTTTAAATAAATCACTGGGATTAGTTGCGACTTTATGAAGCGTCATTTTGCCCGCTTCAATTTTAGAGAGGTCTAAAATATCATTAATTAACATTAATAGTGTATTGCCCGCAGACTGAATGGTATGAATAAATGATTTTAGTCTTGGCTCTTTAACTTGTTCATTCAGCAACTCTGTAAAGCCTAAAATAGCATTCATCGGCGTTCGAATTTCGTGACTCATATTGGCTAAAAACTCTGTTTTCGATTGATTAGCCGCTTCCGCTTTTTCCATCGCCTCTTTAAGCTGTTTTTCCGCTAAAATTCGCTCAGTTAAATCAACAGAAATGGTTAATAGCGCTGATTTTTTATGGTATTTAATTGGAATCATAGAGAGCATCATCTCACGTGCTCGACCTTGAACGTCTTTCATGGTAACAATTTTTTGATCCACTCTCCCTTCTTGTTGTAAACATTTGGTGATTTCATCTCGATCACTGCTATTCTGATAAAAATCTTTAACATTCAACGCTGAAACATCGTTTAAATCAACGTTGTAATCATCAAGTGCTTTGCGGTTTGCACTTAAAACATCCCCTTCAAAATTAATGACCAAAACAATCAAAGGAATGCTGTCAATCACCAATTTAATTTGCTCTTCATTTTGTTTTAAAGAGTCTTCAAGCACTTTTTGCTCAGTTTTATCACGCCATGAAATATAAATGGCGGGCTTGCCCAAATACGGAATTGAGGTATAAACCACATCAACCCAAAAAGTATGACCATGAATATCTTTCAACACCCAATCAAAGCGCTGCATTCCTTGATTAAAACAACGTTGAACAAATTCTTTACGTTTAGCCGATGAATGTGCACCGTCTGGCTGATACTCTGGTGACCAGTTAACAATATCCTGTTGAAGCAACGCCTTTTTATTATCCAGCCCCAATAAATCCAATGCCGCCTGATTGCACTCTACAAACTTATTTCTTTGGTAAATCAAATGCCCATCTGCCGCTTGATCAAATAAGTGTTTAAATTTATTTTTTTCTATCTCTAGCTGTTCTTCAATGGCTTTACGTTGCTTAACCTCTCGATTTAATTTTAAGCTCCAATAAAAAACAACGCCAATAAAAAAAAGCGCGATCAACAATATTCTAACAATCAATCCATAATCAGTTTTAGAGGCAAAATTGAGCTTGGTCCAAGCATTAAGAATTTCTTCCCCCTTCTTTTCTTTCACTTTTTTCATAACTCGATTAAGCAGTTTATATAATTCAGGCTTTTCTTTAGAAACAAATAGAGTCAACTGCATGTTTAATGTCGTTTTACCCACAATACTCAACAAATGAAAACTGTTTTGTTTGATAAGATAACTGGCCACGGGCAACGACAACAAAGCCACATCTACTTTCCCTGTGGACACACTTTCCAAAAGCTCCAAGGTGCTATAAAATTCTATAAAATGACGACCTTCATATTTTGTCAAAAGTTTATCAGTATAACCATACCCTTTTACAATCCCTAACGACTTTCCTTCTAGATCAGAAAGAGAACTAACGAAATCTACCTCTCCCCTCATCACCATAACAATTGGAACCGTTATATAAGCTTCAATGGGTCGATAATTTTGAGCTAAATGGACATCATCTGCATCACCCGAAATCACATCAACCATTTTGTTATCTGCCAAAATTAATGCTTCTTGCCAAGTTGCTACGGGATTCATATCAAATTCTAACGGAATTTGGTTTTCCACTGATTTTAAAAATTCGGCGACTATTCCTAAATAGTTCCCTTGCGAGTCATACGCTTCAAAAGGCAACCAGTCAGGATCACCCGTAAAACGAACGCTAGAATTTTGTTGCAACCAATCCCGCTCAGTCCTTGTTAACTCAAACTCCATCTCATAGGGAAAGTCTTTCTGTTTGCCCAACCACCTTGAATCAATCGTGTGTTTTTCATCTTCAGTAATTGCCGCCAAACCTTTATTAATAATCGAGAGTAACTCTGGTGCCGTGTTCTTTATCATAAAATGAACACTTTGTGATTCTTGGTGAGTTGCCTTAAAGGGAACAATGGTATTAATGCCCGCTTTCTTTAATGAATAAGATAAAACAGGATAGATGTCATACAAAATTTGCGCTTTATTTTGTATGACCGCTTCAATCGCATCTTGCATGGTATCGGTTTCAAGAATGCGAATGTTAGGAAAGTATTTTTTCAAAGCCATAATTTGAGCAAAGCTCTTAGGGACAGCAACTGTTTTGCCATTCAAATCCGCTAGGGTTTGAATGTGTAAATCATCCCGAATAAAAAAATAATAGCGTGCTTCCATATACGCGTCGGAAAACAGCGCAAATTGTTTTCTATCCTCCGTTTTAAATGCAGCTGGCAGAAGGTCTATTTTCTTTTGCGCTAAGTTGTTTAAATTCGTTTCCCAACGGTCAACCGTTATATCAAATGTTATCCCCGTTTTTTCTCCGATCAACGCCAAATAATCCATCGAAAGCCCAACGGGGTTTTGGCTCTTATCCACAAAATCTAAAGGAGGCCAGTCAAACTCTGCGGCGACCCTAATAACAGGATTAGCCATCACCCAGTCACGCTCAGAACGTGTCAATTCAAGTGTAGGCTGAACTCTTGCCGTAAACCATCTTGCATCAATTGCCAATTTTTCTGATATCGACATGGCGGCTAACCCTTTATTAACAATGGATTGCAGCTCAGGAAGGTCATCACGAATAATAAAACGTATGTTCTGAAGTCCCTTACGGGTTGCCTTAAAGGGCATGATACTGTTCACGCCTGTTTTCTTTAAAAAATAAGACGCAACAGGGTACAAACTGAATAACATTTGTGCCCTATTTTGAATGACCGCTTCAATTGCATCCTGCATAGAATTCACTTCAAGCACCGCAATTTTAGGATAATACGCTTGAATAAGTTCAATGCCTGCAAAACCTTTAGGAATAGCAACTGTTTTTCCATTCAATTCTTTTATTTGGCTAACGTTAAGGTCATCTCGAATAAAAAAATAGTTATTTGCTTCAAAATAAGGCTCTGAAAAAAGTGCATACTTTTCTCGCGTTTCATTTTTAACGCC
>JAMOLY010000103.1 GCA_027068835.1 Thiomicrorhabdus sp.
GTTCGACTCCTCGTCTAAAATTCGCGCCACGACGGACTCCGAAGCAATCACTCGATATTTTTCACCGTCCAAAGAGCGTGCCATACGGGTAATGTCTCTAAAAATTTCAAACGCAACGGTTTCGGCGGTTTTAACCATTCCACGACCACTGCACACCACACACGATTCACACAACGTTCGCTCTAAACTGTCGCGTGTTCGTTTGCGCGTCATCTCCACCAATCCCAAGTTAGAGATACTGCTGATTGAGGTTTTAACTCGGTCTTTTGCCAACTCTTTTTCTAACGCAGTTAACACATGTTTTTTATGCTCTTTGAGTTCCATGTCAATAAAATCAAGAATAATAATCCCCCCTAAATTTCTCAGTCGTAACTGACGTGCAATCGCTTGCGTTGCCTCAAGGTTGGTTTTAAAGATGGTCTCTTCTAAGTTTTTATGGCCAACAAACCCCCCAGTATTCACATCCATTGTGGTTAAGGCTTCGGTTTGGTCAATAATTAAATAACCGCCTGACTTTAAGTTGACCCGTTTATGCAATGCGGTTTGAATCTCTTCTTCAATATTGTACAAATCAAAAATCGGCCGCTCCCCTTGGTAAATGCCCAAGCGATTGGTTAACTCCATGACATACATCTCAATAAAATGTTCCATTTTTTTTAACGTTTCGCCTGAATCTACCCTGATTTTTTCAATACGAGCACTGGGAATGTCTCGTAAAATACGCAAATACAGCGGTAAATCTTCATAAATCAGCGTAGGTTTTCGAGCCGTTTTCACGCTCTCTTGAATCCCTTTCCATAAACGTTGTAAATAGATCATATCGGCACGAATCTCATGAAACTCCATGCCTTCCGCAACGGTTCGAACAATAAAGCCCCCCTCTGAATTTTGAAATTCAGGAATACTTTTGACTAAATCACGCAACCGCTCACGCTCTTCTGAGTTTTCGATGCGCTGAGAGACCCCTAAACTCTTCTCAATCGGCATGTGCACCAACATGCGTGAAGGAAGACTCAACTCCATGGTAATACGTGCGCCCTTCGTTCCCAAAGGGTCTTTCATCACCTGCACTAATATTTTTTGCCCGGGGTAGAGCAGACGTGCAATGTCATCACACTCTTCGGTGTCCTCTTCGCCTTTTTTTCGCTGACACACATCAGACACATGTAAAAACGCTGCTTTTTCAAGACCAATACCCACAAAAGCCGCTTGCATACCAGGCAACACACGCTCCACTTTGCCCATGTAGATATTGCCAACCAATCCTCTTCGATTGGCTCGTTCAATCCAAAGCTCTTGCAAAACACCATTTTCAACCCACGCAACCCTTGTTTCATTAGGGGTTACATTGACCAATACCTTCTCTTCATTATGCATGTTAAGCTTTTACCTCGATTCCAAACCGTCACCCTCTAGGGTGATGCTGTTGATGTAACAGATGCAAACGTTCTTTTGCAACGTGTGTGTAAATTTGTGTGGTTGATAAATCACTGTGCCCCAGCAATAACTGCACGGTTCTCAAGTCTGCGCCATGGTTAATCAAATGCGTTGCAAATGCATGACGTAATGTGTGAGGAGAGAGTTTACCTTTGATGCCTGCGTCAAATGCTAGGTTTTTAACACGATGCCATAAGGTTTGACGCGTCATTGGACGACCAATTCGAGAAATAAAAAGCGTGGCCACCCAACGATTTTTAGTTAATATTGACCTAGCTTCCTGTAAGTAACGCTCAATCCACTCAATGGCAATCTCTCCAATCGGCACAATACGCTCTTTGCTTCCCTTACCCATGACTTGAACCAATCCTGCTGATAAGTTAATTTGCTCAAAAGGCAGTTCCACCACCTCAGAAACCCGCAAACCACTCGCATACATCAGCTCTAAAATTGCTCGATCTCGAAGCCCTAGAGTACTCATCACATCGGGTGCATCCAGTAAATCTTCCACCTGTTGTTCAGAGATCACTGTTGGAATAGACTTAGGGACTTTAGAGGATTTAAACAGAACGGTAGGGTCTGAATCAAACAAATTATTTACCCCCCCCCACTGATAAAAACGCTTTAACGCTGAGAGTAAACGTGCATTACTGCGTTCTTTGCGCCCACTCTGCTGTAAAGACAGCATAAATATTTCAATGTCCGCTCGGGTCACCACAGCAAACGGCTTAATCCCCTCTTCCACTAACCACTTTTGAAAGCGTTGCAAATCAGTTTGATAAGCAGCAACGGTATTTTGACTTAAGCCTTCAGACACCACTAAAAAATTTAAAAACGTTTGTATATGAGGGTGCGTACTAAGGGATTCTGACATAGGAAAAGTATATCAAGGAATTTAGGATGAAAAAAACTGATTACGCTCTAATACCAAGATATAGAGGAATGACGCACATAAAAAAAGGCTCAATTAAGGGCCTTTTTTATAAAACATATATCAAATATTGACTATATTTTTTCTCTGATACGCGCTGCACGTCCAGAAAGTTCGCGTAGATAGTAAAGCTTAGCACGACGAACAGCACCACGGCGCTTCACTTCAATACTGTCAACCAACGGGCTGTAAGTTTGAAAAGTACGCTCAACGCCCACACCGTGTGAGATCTTACGCACGATAAAGTTAGAATTAACACCACGATTTTTCTTCGCGATTACAACGCCTTCATACGCCTGAAGACGTTCGTTTTTGCCTTCTTTTACTTTAACTTGTACGACAACGGTGTCACCTGGGTTAAACACAGGCAGTTCTTTTGTCATTTGTTCTGCTTCAATACGCTTAATAATATCGCTCATTTTAAGCTTCTCCATATAAAGTGGCTTCTTTAAAAGCCTGAGGATAAATCCTCAATAATTTTATTCAACATTTCGTTATCTACTTTTATACATGACTAACGCCACTTATAAAACTATTAACCAGAGGTTAAATCCGAGTTGTTACTGCTTGATCCAGCCAGTAAATCTGGTCGACGCTGTTGAGTTCGTGTCTCTTTTTGAGCTTGTCGCCAAGCCTCAATTTTCGCATGGTTGCCCTCCAATAAAATGGAAGGAACCGCCATGCCATCCACAACCTCAGGTCGAGTATAATGAGGACAATCAAGCAAACCACCTGAAAAAGAGTCTTGTTCTGCCGATTGACTGTGTCCCAATGCTTCTGGGAGCAAGCGAATCACGGAATCCATCAACATCATGGCAGGAAGCTCCCCACCACTGACCACAAAATCCCCCATACTAATCTCTTCATCAACCGACGAAGCAATCAATCGTTCATCAACCCCTTCGTAGCGGCCACACAATAAGGTGATATTGCAGTACTGACTTAATTCTGACACTTTTTTTTGCGTTAACGGTGCACCCTGAGGTGATAAATAGATCACATAGGGCTTTTCGTTTAACGTTTCTTCAATGGCTGTAAGACTGTCTTTCAACGGTTGATAGATCATGACCATTCCTGGCCCACCCCCATAAGGGCGATCATCCACCGTTTTGTGTTTGTCTTTTGTAAACTCGCGTGGGTTCCAAGTCTTTAACGTATACAGTTCATTTTGATATGCGCGTCGGGTGACGCCCGATTCCGTTAATGCGGTAAACATCTCTGGAAACAAGGTAATAACATCAAACCTCACTGTCGTCTTCCAACGCCCAATCCACTACAATTTGTTTGGCAACAATATCAACGGAAAGAATAAACTGATCCATCACAAACGGAATCAAAACTTCGGATGCCTCTGTTGCTGAACTGTTTTGTATCCGCAATACATCGTGTGCGCCAGTGATAATCATCTCTTTCACGTCCCCCAGTACAACGCCTTCTTGCGTTGTCACTTGGCAACCGATTAAGTCAATCCAAAACCAACCGTCTTCACTCTGTTTAAGCTGAGAACGGTCAATGGCGATGTCGCACCCCATGTATTCACGAGCCAAATCTCGGTCGGTCACATTTTCAAGTTTAGCTACCAGTGTTTTACCACCCGACTGAACTTTACTGCTCTCAACCTTAACTTCTTGCCACTCCCCTTTAAACTTAATCGTCCAAGGCGAGTAGTCTAAAATATTTTTTCTGGGGTCGGTGTGAGAAAAAACTTTAACCCAACCGTTTACCCCAAAAATACCGTTAATTTGACCAACAATCAGTTTATCGTCCAACATGAAGTGATCCTTTTAACGGTAAATTATTAAGCTTGTGCTTGAGACTGCTTAACAACGTTTTTAACTCTTGGACTCATTTGTGCACCCTGAGAAACCCAGTGATCAACACGCGCCTGATCAACTCGGATTTTTTCTTCTGCGCCAGCCGCTACAGGGTTGTAAAAGCCAACTTGCTCAATAAAACGACCTGTTGAACTGTAACGTTGATCTGCAACTACTAATTTATAAAAAGGACGCTTTTTAGATCCACCACGCGCTAAACGAATAACTACCATATTATTTTCCTTGTCTTTATCAGGCGATGAGAGGAACTCCCCTCAACTAATTCTTATGCTTTTCACCAACCATTTGGCGAAAAGCGGGATTATACAAGCAAACAGGCTCAATTTCAAACGCAACGAGACCACTTGCTCTAAAAACTCTGAAATCTATCTCATACCAGGCGGCATGCCTCCCATACCGCCCATTCCTGGGGGCAGCTTACCCGCTAAGCCACGCATCATATTTTTCATCCCCCCCTTTGATACTTTTTTCATCATTTTTTGCATCTGTGTAAACTGCTTTAACAATCGATTTACATCTTGCACACTGGTTCCCGATCCTGTGGCAATTCGACGCTTACGCGAGCCTTTGATTACCGCAGGAAACATACGCTCTTTACGAGTCATCGACTGAATAATTGCCTCTAAACGTTTAAATTCTTTTTCGGCCACGTCGCCACTGACTTGGTCTTTTATTTTGCCCATGCCAGGCAATTTGCCCATCAAGCCTCCCACGCCACCCATGTTTTGGATTTGCTGAAGTTGCTCTAAAAAATCTTCTAAATCAAAACTTCCAGACTTTTTAATTTTAGCGGCAAATTTAGCAGCCTTTTTTTGGTCAATTTTGGTTTCAGCGGCTTCAATTAAACTCAGAACATCGCCCATGCCTAAAATTCGGCCTGCCATGCGATCTGGATGGAATGCTTCAAGCGCGTCTACTTTTTCGCCCGCACCAATAAACTTAATGGGTTTGCCTGTGATTTCACGAATCGACAATGCCGCACCGCCACGCGCATCCCCGTCGGTTTTGGTTAAAATGATTCCCGTTAAAGGCAACGCATCATTAAACGCTTTGGCGGTATTGGCGGCATCTTGCCCCGTCATCGAATCAACCACAAATAGGGTTTCGCACGGATTAATGCTTTCATGCAAATGTTTAATTTCTTGCATCATTTCAGAATCAACGTGCAAACGCCCCGCGGTATCTAAAATCAACACATCCACAAACTGTTTTTTGGCTTCGGCATGTGCATTACGAGCAATCTCAACAGGGTCTTGATCCGCAGATGAGGAGTAAAACAACACATCCACTTGTGTTGCTAAGGTCTCCAGCTGTTTAATCGCCGCAGGTCGATAAACATCGGCAGATACGACCATCACTTTTTTCTTATCGCGCTCTTTGAGCAACTTGGCCAATTTTGCAACCGAGGTGGTTTTACCCGCCCCTTGCAGACCGGCCACCATAATGACCGCGGGCGGCTCTACATTAAAGTTAAGTCCTTCCGCCTCCGCGCCCATTACCTCTGCTAACTGTTCGCGCACAATTTTAATAAACGCTTGACCAGGATTTAAGCTGGTTGAGACCTCTTGCCCCACCGCACGCGCTTGTACTTTGTCAATAAAACTTTTCACCACAGACAGAGCAACATCCGCTTCTAACAATGCTCGGCGAACATCTCTTAAGGCATCTTTAATATTAGATTCGGTTAAACGACCTTGCCCTTTTAGGCTTTTAAAGGTCTTTGCTAAACGATCCGATAAATTGTCAAACATTACGACTCTCCTAAAAAAAGTCACTTTCGTCAACGTATTTACGCTTTTCGACGACAGTAACCTTCAATTCAAAAAATAATTACGCTATTATAGCGGAAATAGGTCATACCGTAAGAGACCTTTGCTCGAGAGGGGTGCGAGAGAAAAAAGTGATAAAATTTGACTGATTGAGGCGGAAAGCGCAGGGAATAGCTAGCTATTCGCAAGATTTTCAACAAAAATCAGGTATATTTTAGCCTTTTTTATCCGTGCATCCTTTCGTGCAAAGGTCTCCGCAACTTTAAGGATTTGGTTTTTATGTTCATCAGTGTATTGAGTGCTTTATTAGCCAGTCTCTTATATTTACTGGCCAGCCGTCTTATTTGGCAAAAAATACAAGGCAGTACCGACAGCAATATTCGCCCTAACGTCATTAAATTGGCCTTAGTGGCAACACTGGTGCATGCCTTTGCACTAAGCACTTCCCTGTGGGGCGATCAAGCCATTCACTTTAACATGGGAAATGGTTTGTCCTTGGTAGCACTTCTTGGCAGTGCCATTTTACTGGTCACTTGTATTAATAAGAACACAGAAATACTGGGGATATTTGTCTACCCCTTGGCCGCGCTCACGGTACTGCTCCCACTGTTTATGACTAATTTCACCCCCCTCCCCTTTACCCTCGGCATTCATGTACTCATATCCATTGCCGCATACAGTATTATGGGTATTGCGACCGCGCAGGCGATTTTATATGGCAGACAAGAATGCCTGTTTCGTAAAAAGAAACTCTCTCGCCTTATGAAAGCACTCCCCCCCTTGCAAGTGATGGAAACCACCCTCATACAACTGGTTATGATCGGCTTTGTCTTTTTAAGCTTTGCCCTATTAAGTGGTGTCTTTTTTATAGAAGATATCTTTGCACAGCATTTAATTCATAAAACCTTTCTCGCCATTCTCTCTTGGCTGGTTTACGGTGCCTTTTTATTTGGTCACTTTAAGTACGGCTGGCGTGGCAAAAAAGCGGCTCGATACACCATCTGGGCTTATGTATTACTGGTACTGAGCTTTATTGGAACCAGTATTATTCTGTCTTCACTTGGGTACTAAAACCCGGTACATACTCCATTTATTAACACTGTATTAGCCTTTTTAAAGGCTTGCCAAGCCACTGTAGAGACCTTTGCACGAAAGGATGCACGGATAAAAACGGCTAAAACATGCCTGATTTTCGTTGAAAATTTTGCGAATAGTTGATTGACTATTCCCTGCGGTTTCCACCTCAATCAGGCATATTTTATCACTTTTCTCTCTCATTCCCCTCTCGAGCAAAGGTCTCTGTAAAAGATAAATCATTAAGATAATCACCTTAGACTATTTTCGTAAACCATAAACCGTTATAATTCGCAGTTCATTCATAACCGAAACAGACTGCCTTGAACTCGCTCGATATCTCTATCTTATTTGGCATTTTAGCCCTCCTTATTATTCTTTCCGCCCTATTCTCTAGCTCAGAAACCAGCATGATGGCACTTAATCGCTATCGATTAAAACATCAAGCTAAATCTGGACACAAAGGCGCAATAAAAGCACAAAAACTGCTGGAAAAACCCGATCGCTTGCTTGGTGTAATTTTACTTGGCAACAATTTTGTCAATATTTTTGCCTCTTCCATCGCCACCATCATCGCCATGAAACTGATAGGTGAAGCAGGTATTGCCCTTGCCGCAGGACTGCTCACACTGGTTATTTTGGTGTTTGCAGAGGTGGCTCCTAAAACCCTTGCCGCACTCTACCCTGAAAAAATAGCCTACCCCGCCGCATTTGTTTTAACGCCACTGCTTAAAATATTTTCCCCCATCGTCTGGCTGGTTAACTTTTTTGCCAATGGCCTCTTGCGCCTATTTGGTGTTAACACCCAACACAACGGCGATCAACACTCACTGTCCCATGAAGAGCTGCAAACCCTGATTGACGAAGCAACGCATCAACTGCCAAAACACTATAGAGACATGCTTTCCAGTGTGCTAAAGCTCGAAACCGTTACCGTAGAAGATGTCATGATTCCTAAACAAGACATCTATGCAGTGGATGTCACACAACCAATTGAAGACATACTAAAAGCCATTAAAAACTCACCTTATACCCGTGTGCCCCTATACCGTGGTTCACTTGATGAAGATCTTGTTGGCGTGTTAAATTTACGTCGTGCGCTCCCCCTACTCATGCGCAAAGACATCTCCCTTAAAAGCATCATCAAAATGACTCGACCCGCTTACTTTGTACCTGAAACCACCTCGTTAAGCGTTCAACTGGGGAAATTTAATGAGAACAAACGTCGAATGGCTTGTATTGTGGATGAATATGGAGACCTACAAGGCTTACTCTCCATGGAAGATTTACTGGAAGAGATTGTTGGAAAGCTTTCCACTGATTCCAAAGCCAAGCCCGAAACAGACAGTGTTGCACTGAACGATGACGGCTCTATGACCATTGATGCACTGGAGTTTATTCGTGATCTCAATAAAGAGTACAACCTAAACTTGCCAACCGATGGCCCTAAGACCCTTAATGGGCTTATTCAAGAAGAGCTGGAGACTCTTCCAACAACAGGTACCTGCATTAAAGTAGGCGCCTATATTTTGGAAGTCATCAAAACCTCTGACAATGCTATTCAATCCGTTAAATTGACCAAAGTAAATGAATCAAGAAAGCGAAAAAATGAACAATAACCCTTTTATTCAGGAAGCCCGTTGGCAACACCTAAAAAGTGGAATCATGAAACTCGCCAAAACAGAAGTGCTTGCTCGTTTTGAAAAAGTGAGCGTTGAAACCAAACAAGACGGCTCACTTTTAACCGAGGCCGACACCCAAATGCAATTAAAAACCCAAGCCTTTTTAGAAAAAAACTGGCCTGAATTTGCATTTTTAGGAGAAGAATCTTCCACAGAAACACAAGAAAACGCCATGAACAGCAAACAAGGGTGCTGGATTTTAGACCCCGTAGACGGCACCAGTAATTTTGCCATAGGCATTCCTGTATATACCGTATCACTGGCGCTAATGGTACAAGGAGAAATCGTTGCAGGTCTCGTTTATGACCCCTCTCGTGATGAACTTTTTGCCGCCCGACAAGGCATGGGCGCAGAACTCAACCACCAACCTCTCATTGCCAAAACAGCTAAAACCGCATTAAGCCAATGCAGTAGCATTGTCGATTTTAAACGCCTACAACCCAAACTTGCCATTCTTTTAGCCACCCAACCCCCTTACGCCTCGCAACGCAGCTTTGGCTCCGTTGCCCTTGACTGGTGCTGGATTGCGTCAGGACGTGGCCAGGTGTATCTACATGGTTCACAAAATATTTGGGACTACGCCGCTGGCTGGCTAATATTAGAAGAAGCGGGCGGGCAAAGCCAAACCCTAGACCAGAAAACCGTACTGCTTGCTAAAATTGAAAAACGTTCCGCCATTGCCGCCACAACGCCTGAGCTTTTTAAAGAGTGGAGCACTTTTTTACAACGTTGAGATTAATACCCGAGTCCTTCACGACTTAGGCAAAAAGGCCGCCAGCTTTTTAAACACGTCAAACAATTCCTCTTCTGTTTCAGCCACAATATTAATGTGCCCTAACTTGCGATTGGGTCGCTCTTCTTTGTCGTATAGGTGTAAAAAAACATTGGGCATTTCAAGCACCTTTTCGATTTCACCAACCTGACCAATAATATTAATCATCGCGGCAATGGGCTGGCAAGCCGTGGTGCTCCCCAAAGGCATCCCTGTGATGGCTCGAACATGATTTTCAAACTGATCGGTCTCTGCGCCATCTTGTGTCCAGTGCCCAGAGTTATGCACACGGGGTGCCATCTCATTTGCAATCAGTCCATCCAAGGTATCAAACAGTTCCAGTGTTAATACCCCCACATGATCCAATTCATCCAACAAGCGTTGCATGTAAGATTCAGCCTCTTTTTGAATGTCGTCCGTAATATTTCTAGCAGGCGCGATGGTGTAACGTAAAATCCCATCGTGGTGTACATTTTGTACTAACGGGTAATAAACATGTTCATTATTAGCGTTGCGTACCGCAATCATTGAGAGCTCTCGTTGAAAATCAACAAACCCTTCCAATACCAGCTCACGCCCACCAATTTCAGACCACGCTTGCTCAACTTGGCTGGCCTCTTTTAAAACAAACTGCCCTTTGCCGTCGTAACCTTCGGTGGTGGTTTTTAATACGGCAGGCAATCCTACCTCTTCTACTGCACTTTTTAAGCTATCCAACGAATCGACCATTTGATAAGGTGCACAAGGTATGCTCAACTGGTCAAACAGTGCTTTTTCTCGGCCACGGTGTTGAGAGATATAAAGGGATTTTTCAGCGGGATAGATGGGGGTAGTTTTGGCAATTTCGCGCACCAGCGCCACATCCGTATTTTCACTTTCGTAGGTAATTACATCGGCAAAGTCGATTAACTCTGCCAACCCCTTCGCATCTTGTGATGAAAAAAATGGATGACCCAATTGTGCCGCAGGTTCTTGGTCGCTTTGACCATAAAAGCCAAATTCTTTTTTCAAAGGCGTACCCGAAAGTGCCAGCATTCGACCTAACTGCCCTGCTCCCAATACACCAATTTTTTTTGTCGCACTTGCCATAGGGTCTTCACTTTTTTTGTGTCACGCAGAATTAATCGCGTGGATCGCTATTTTTTAATACCGTTTGAGTTTGCTCAATTCTAAAAGCTTTTACGGCTTCACGAATTTTAGGCTGATTCGTTCCCACAATTTGAGCCGCCAAAATACCTGCATTTTTTGCCCCTGCATCGCCAATGGCTAAGGTTCCGACAGGAATACCACCGGGCATTTGCACAATCGACAATAATGAATCGTTACCGCTTAATGCACGAGACTGAACGGGCACACCTAACACTGGCACCACTGTTTTAGCAGCCACCATACCGGGTAAATGTGCGGCACCGCCCGCACCCGCAATAATCACTTGCAAGCCTCGCGCCTCCGCTTGTTCGGCGTACTCAAACATTAAATCAGGTGTTCTATGGGCAGAAACGACCTTCACTTCATGCGGAACACCAAACTGCTCCAGCATCTCCACTGCATGTTGCATGGTCGGCCAGTCCGATTTTGACCCCATGATGACACCCACCACGGGACTGTTTGCGTTTATTGAATCAACCATCTTTTCTGCACTCTAAACCTTAAAAAAAGCCGTCTATTTTACACGGATTACTAAACCAATACAATTTACCCGATTGTTTCGTATCAACTACGCTTCATTTATGCACGAATAGCTTGCATATAAAGGTATTCTAAAAAGAAAGAATAGAGAGGGGGGGGGCAGGGCCAACGCATTAAAAATAACTTGCTAAATACGCAAGTTATGAGACATTCCTTTATTTAAAATAAGGAATTCTCGTGAAAAATAGCATTAAAGA
>JAMOLY010000104.1 GCA_027068835.1 Thiomicrorhabdus sp.
TACAACCACGATAGACCTCACAGTACAAACGAGTACTTATCGCCAATAGAGTTCGAGCAGCTTAGGTTGAACGAAATTGCTCAAATTGAAAATAATCTAGGTACGAAATAGTGTTGACACTCCATAGTTTGTTTTGCCATTTGTTGTTAATTTTTATGCAGGTTTCATAAAACCAAGATCATTGGTATCAAAATTGGTTAAATTAGGAAAAATATCATTCATATCACTGTCGGTCATGCCCATCCATTTGGCGAGGGTTGCACCGTATTGGTCAACCCCGTATTTAGGGATAAAACGGCCTGATGAGCGAGCATCGTCTGGCCCATCGAGCGATAAATCTAGCATGTCGCCATGAATTTCCCCGCCTTTTACCGCGCCTCCCATAACAAGATGATGGCTGGCCCAAGCATGATCTGTACCGTCGTCATTTGCGGTGTATGAACGTCCAAATTCACTTGTGGTAAAGGTGGTAACGCTGTTTTCTACGCCAAGCTCTACCGTCGTTTTATGAAAACTGTTTAATGCATCGTTAAGTTCTTTCAATTTTTTTGAATGTGAACTTAATTGATTGGCATGAGTATCCCAACCGCCGATTCCAACAAAAAATATTTGACGTCTCATGCCAAGTGTTTCACGAATGGAGATCATTTTAGCCGCCATTTTGAGCTGATCTGATAAACTGGTTCTTTCATAAGGGGTTGCAATCTCTTGTGCATCAAGTGCGTCAATTAATGGGCGAATACGTTCTTCAGTATTGAGGTACGTTTGTGCCATATGTTGTTCCAGTAGAGAGGCATGGTGATTGGGTTGAATGATTTTATTCCAAGCCTCTATGCGACTGTTTTTCCAAGGTGGCCAACTATTGCTTTGAAAGGCCTTCATTTCTTCAACACCTAATTTAGGATTGAGTGCAAAGTTAAGGGGTTTTAAGCCTCGTTGCCATGGTTTATTGCCAATTAAGCTAAATAGGGCAGGTTGATTAGGGTCTGTATTGGCTGAGATGAGCATGTCCATCATGCGACCGCCCCAGCCTGGAGGTTGTACTCCAGATTTTGTGGCAGCGCCTGTTGCCCAAAATAGTTCTTGATGGCTGTGAGAGAATAAATGCTCAGGAAATTGTAGGGATTTATTTTTGAAGTCACTGCGTGTTACTGGCTCAATTAAAGCACCCACACTGGCTGAAACGGTCAAGTTATTCTCATTGTATAAGGTTTGTACATCTGGCATAGAGGGATGAAAAGCGTATTGTCCTCCTTTTAATGCAAGCAAGTCTTCACGTTTTAAAGCAAGGCTGGTACGGTCAAGTTTGTATTGATTGTAGGCATTTTCTTCGTAAGGAATGAGCATATTAAATGCATCGTTTCCACCAAATAAATAAATACAAACAAGTGATTTATGATCGTTAAGGTGGCTGTAGCTTGATGAGGAGGCCATGGCCGATTGCATGAGCTGTAGCTTTCCTTGTGTTGCAAGTAAGGAGGTTGCTCCAATGCCCAAAGCCATTTTTTTTAAGAAGGCTCTGCGTTGTAATAATTGTAAATGCTTCATCTGGAGTGGCCTTTTAAGTTTATCGTTGTATTAAATATTCAGGTGAGCTGGTAATCAAAAAAATAGCTTCTCGAGCTTTTTTAAGTTCGATGCTGAGGTTAGGATTACCTTTTTTAAGATCCTCGAAATCTAAGTGCTCTTTAAGCACTTTTTTAAGAGAGGGTGACATTTTATTATTCAGTAAAATTAAGTTTAAATGCTCGAGTAATTGGTCAGTATTTTGTGCTAAAGCTACCTCTGTTTCAAGATTAAGTTTGGAATATTCATCAACTTGAGGTGTTATTGCTTTGGCATTACTGAAAAAATCAAGCGTGTCATACAGTAAGTTATTGGTACTGGTTAGCGTATTTTCATTTACAAGTTGAAACTCGGGTGCCACTAGTTTTTGATTATTTAAAAGACCATTAGGTGAAAAACCTGGACGAAAAAAATTAAAAACAGAATTGGCTCCCAGTGGATTTTGAGAGATTTTTTTACCAAGTCTTGTTAAGCTTGACCAAAAAAAATAATAAGGATAACTTTCCTGTCCACAAGTCTCATTAGATGAGACGAAGCCTTCTCGTAGTGAGGTTTGCATGTTGAATGCTCGCCATAAGTGGCTAATGCGCAAAAGGGGTTCTCTTAATTTTCCAAAGTGATTAGGCTTGTTTTCTGCTAAGGCTTCTTCGTCTAGTAAAATGGCCTTAATAACGGATTGTAAATCTCCTTTTATGTCGTTGCCATTATTATTAAAGACACGTGCTACTCGTTCAACATAAGCGGGTGTTGGGTTGCTAGTGACTAAACGTTGAATGAGTTGTTTGCTGATAAAGGGCGCTACGTTGTCATGATTAAAGGCATTGTCCAGTGCAAAGGTTAGGTCAGCTTGCGCCGTTTGATCGCTTGGGCTAATGCTTTCATTAAGCAGTGTTTTTCCGGACGTATCGTGATATTTTTCTACGGGAACCATTGGTTTATTGTGATTTTGATCGGCCTTAGAAGAATACCATCCTGCGTTATCATAGTTCCAACCAGTGAAGGCTTTAGCAAACTCTTCAACGATTTGTTGATCATAGGTTGGAATCGTGTCGCCATTATGGTCTAGCTTTGAAGTACCATCTAAATTCAGCTCATTGACTCCAATGGTGAATAACTGTAAAAATTCACGAGCATAATTTTCGTCTGGACGTACACTTGTTTCATTATTTTCTTTTTGATTACGGATCATGCTTAAAAATACGCCCATTGCAGGATTAAGAGTGACGTCTTCAAGCAGCTCTCGATAATTCCCAAAAGCATGCTTGACTAAAATATCGTAATAATTGGCAACAGAAAATTGAAAATCATACAGACCTAATCCTTTTGCATCTGAAATCACGAGAATTTGACTCAGAGCCAATGCAACCCGTTGACGTAATTGGTCTTCTGCATTTACCGTTATTTCCCACCAAATCTGTTGACGTGGATCTCGGTAGGAAAGGTTGTCTTTATTTCCTTTTATACACATTTTAGGCGCTAATTTTCTAATTTTTGGTGTGTGCAGGGTTGGTGGGAGATTGAACTGGGTATTCAACCAGCTTTCGTAAGAACCTTCAGACATTAAACTATTAATGCTTTTTTCTGTGGAGCCAAAGGTTGCTCGGTTTAAAAAACTTGCTGCATTTGCGGAGGTTTTAACTTGGTTAGGATTTGGTTCAGGCGTGACAGGTTCACTAACCGTAAACATCAATTTGGTACTGCCTTTTTCTAAAGGATCAGTAATATCTACTTCAAAGCGATTATTTTTTCCAGAAACCCGAAGCTCATAGAGCACATCATTTTCATCGTTGTATGTAACGGATAAGAATTGTTCTTCTGTACTATCTAGGTTTGCAATGCTTTGAATCGTACTGGCGGTTTCGTTTGTGTTTTTTGTTATATTAGAGCCCAGAGTGACAATGATTTGGTTGTTTTCGGCATAGTCTACATCACTGATATCAGCAATGTATTCGGTATTGCTAACTTTTTTTATAGGGATTGATTTAACTTTTCCAAAAGCATTTGTATATTCGATGGCCAGAGGCGTCTCTTCTTCAGTGTTACTGCGACTATCACTACCACCGCTACCGCCGCAAGAAATCAAGGTGGTCATGATAAAAAATAAAATGGATAGTTTAAGGAGGTGCGTCATGTTTTTTAATCTTTTTTTTATAAATTTAAATTGTTAAATTTTTTTTAAAGGGTTATTTTAAGTTTACATGATCTATTTTGTTACTAACAGAGTGTAGCTTATGCTAAATGGGTAAGCAGTCTAACGAAATTTCTTATATTTTATGAATTGAGATAAAACGTCTTAAATAGGCTGTAATTTCGTATTTTCGCTCATTTTTTGTCACATAAAAATGTATTTAAAGATGATATACGAAAAATTTTAAAAAAGTATTTTTTTTTCTAATCGGCCTATAGAGTTAGCTTATTCTTTTGGTGTCGATCAAAAGAAGACAAAACTCTTGTAATTCGTTGAAGTCTGAGAAAAAATCGCTAAAATGGAGGATTATTTTTAAGATACAACAATTGAACCTGCCTTATGCGTCAACTTATTCGTAAGATTACCTCTATTTTTTCTAAGTCCTCTGATGACTCCTACCCTGTTAATACGAATCAAGCGCCTTTGATTCTCTCTCGTGATGAACATGATATTTCACGTCAAGACATTGATGGCTCGGCGTTGGATGTACTGTATGGCTTTAAGCGAGCGGGCTATGAGGCGCATTTGGTGGGGGGATGTGTTCGCGATTTATTGTTGGGGCTGGAACCCAAAGATTTTGATATTGTGACCAGTGCTGAGCCTGATGACGTTAAGACGGTGTTTAAACACCGTTGTCGCTTGATTGGTCGTCGTTTTCGTTTAGCACATGTGCGTTTTGGACGAGATGTGATTGAGGTGGCCACCTTTAGGGGGGGGGGCGAAAATAAGGCGGATGTTAATCGTCAAGATCGTTTTGGACGTAATGGCAAACGTTCAGGCTCTGCGCGAGAGGTCGATGATAGCGGTCGCTTGGTTCGAGACAATGTATACGGCTCGATTGAGGAAGATGTTTGGCGTCGTGATTTTACCGTTAATGCTCTGTATTACAATATTAAAGATTTTTCAATCATTGATTATACGGGGGGGTTGGATGACCTTGAGAAAGGCCAGTTACGTTTAATTGGTGATCCTGAAGCGCGTTACCGAGAAGACCCTGTTCGAATGATTCGTGCGATTCGTTTTGCCGCCAAGTTGGGGTTTAAAATTGAAGCGAAAACCGAAGGCCCTATTTTTGAAATGGCATTTTTATTATTGGATGTTTCCCATGCCCGTATGTTTGAAGAGGTGTTAAAGCTGTTTCACAGTGGCGTGGCGGTTCAGGTTTTTGAAAAACTGCGGCATTATGGGCTATTTGAACATCTTTTTCCCCAAACGGAAGCCATGTTATCCGAGGAACAGGATGGCTTCCCTAGAATGCTGGTGATTGAGGCGCTTAAAAGTACTGATCGACGCATTAGAGAGGGAAAATCGGTTAATCCATCCTTTCTATTTTCTGCATTGCTATGGGAGCCGATGCTACAACGTAAGGCAGAGTATTTAACAGAGGGTTTATCACCTCAAGAGGCTTTGTATGCGGCGGCGGACGATGTGATCTCTGAGCAAATTAAGTGCACCGCCATCCCCAAGCGATTTACGATGCAGATGCGAGAAATTTGGAGTTTTCAGTATCGGCTGCCAAAATATTATGGTGATCGAGCGCAAAAATTAAGAGAGCATGTACGTTTTAGAGCGGCGTATGATTTTTTAGGCATTCGCTCTGTAGCTGGAGAGGAGGATGTAACGGAGGTATTTGATTGGTGGACTGAGTACCAAGAGAAGAATCCCGTAGATCAAGTGGCATTTGCTAATAATGTCGCTCGACCTGCACGCCAAAAACGTCCAAGAAAAAATCGTAATTTTTACCGAAAACGTAGCCAGTCGGCACGTAGTGATTTTGAATAATCACGTTTTGGCACACTAATGGCACAGGTCTTTGTGGGTTTGGGAAGTAACTTATCAAACCCTGTAAAGCAGATCAATCGAGCGCTTGCTTCTTTAGAGCGGTTGACAGATACATCTGTGAAAAGTTGTTCTAAATTGTATGGTTCGGCGCCACAGGGGCCACAAAACCAGCCAGATTTTGTGAATGCGATTTGCTTATTAGAGACCTTGCTATCTCCCATGGAGCTATTGTCTGCACTGCAAGGCATTGAGCAAACGCAAGGGCGAGTCAAAAAACGTCACTGGGGCGAGCGTTTAATTGATTTGGATATTTTGCTGTTTGATAATTTAACATTGTCTACGCCCGAGTTAACCATTCCACATTCTGAAGTCTCGAATCGGGATTTTGTGTTGATTCCTCTGTTTGAAATTGCACCAGATTTAATTCTCCCTAATCAAGGCTCGCTTCGTGATTTGATTGATCAACTTGAAACGACTTATTTATATCCTCTTTCTTTATCCACTGATTTAACCTGAGGCGCTTATGCGAACCACACTTTCAACATTAAAATCCATGCACCAATCGGGTGAAAAAATTGCCTGTTTAACGGCGTACGATGCCTCGTTTGCTCATTGGTTAGATCAGGCGGGTGTGGACATGATTTTGGTAGGCGACTCACTCGGCATGGTGGTGCAAGGTCATGCAACTACCTTGCCTGTTACGTTGGATGAGATGGTTTACCATGCGCAGATGGTACAAAGAGGCAATCAACGTGCATGGTGTATTGCCGATCTACCCTTTATGTCGGATAGCTCGGTTGAGAAAGCCTTAGAAGCCGCTACCCGTTTGATGAAAGAGGGCGGAGCCAATATGGTAAAGCTGGAAGGGGGCGAACGTGTGTTGAATATCGTCGCGCAGCTGTCCTCTTTGGGTATTCCTGTGTGCGGGCACTTGGGATTATTGCCTCAGTCGGTTGAAAAAAAAGGGTATAAAGTCGTAGGACGAGATCGCTCTTCGGCGGAAAAACTGTTAAAAGAGGCGTTGGCATTACAAGCCCATGGTGTGGATATGCTGGTGTTAGAGTGTGTGCCTTCGGCATTGGCTCAAACGGTCACCGAAGCGTTGTCGATTCCCGTTATTGGCATTGGAGCGGGTTCGGGAACGTCTGGACAGGTATTGGTATTGCATGATATATTGGGGCTAACGGTGGGTAAGTCGCCGATGTTTGCTAAGAATTTTTTAGAGGATACCGACTCTATTCAAAAAGCGATTACGGCGTATGTACATGAAGTAAAAGCGGGGTATTTTCCTGCCTCAAACCATGAGATTAGCTTGTGAAAATTGTTGAAAAACTAAATGAATTAAGAGCGGTGGTTCAGGCTTGGAAACAGTCGGAATTGACCATTGGTTTTGTGCCGACCATGGGGAATTTACATGCGGGTCATTTAAGCTTGGTTGAATTAGCACAACAACGGTGCGACAAGGTGGTGGTCAGTGTCTTTGTGAACCCGATGCAGTTTGAACCTGATGAGGATTTTGATTGTTACCCGAGAACTTTTCAAGCGGATTCAGAGAAGCTGGCCGCGTTATCGGTGGATGTGGTTTATGTGCCGTCCGTACCTGAGATGTATCCCAATGGGTTGGCGCAGTCGGTGGTGTCGGTTCCGTCGGTCTTAACGGGATTGTTGGAGGGGGCGAGTCGTCCAGGTCATTTTAATGGCGTGAGTACCGTAGTGTGCAAACTCTTTAATATGGTGCAGGCGGATGTGGCGGTGTTTGGTCAAAAAGACTATCAGCAGTTACGGGTGATTCAACAAATGGTGCAAGATTTAAACATGCCAATTGAAGTGGTATCCGCGCCCATTGCACGAGATGAGGATGGCTTGGCATTGAGCTCTCGTAATCAGTATCTATCCAGAGCAGAGCGTGCCATTGCGCCTAAGTTATCGGTGGCATTGAAAGACATTGCCTTGGCTATTGAATCAGGTAATGACAACTTTACGACATTAACGGAGGTGGCAACACAGCGTTTATTGGACGAAGGGTTTGATTCGGTTGATTACCTTCAGGTGTGCAATTCGATAACGTTGCAAGTGGCAGAGCGTGATTGCCAATCATTGGTGGTTTTAGCGGTGGCGTGTTTAGGAAGTACACGCTTGCTGGATAATCGAAAAGTGAAGAAATAGATAATTCCTCTCCCCCTCTTCTTGTTTAGATTCTGCAAAAAGGTTGCTTTGATGCAATAGGGGGGGGAGAAAAAATTAACTGGCTTGTTTGGCTTGAATAGGAAGGGTGTTACGGGTGTGAGTAATACGGTTTTCAGCATCAAAATAGATCATTTTAGGTTTAAAATTTTCCGCTTCAGACTCTTCCATTGCGATGTAGGTTGCAATAATCAGTAGGTCTTTTAGATTGGCTTTGTGGGCGGCCGCGCCGTTGATAGAGATAATGCCACTGTTTTCTTCGGCACGAATGGCGTAGGTGGTAAAGCGCTCGCCATTATTGACGTTGTAAATATGAATTTGTTCATATTCACGAATACCAGCCATATCTAAAAGATGACCATCAATTGCACAGGATCCTTCATAATCCAGCTCGGAGTGCGTGGTGGTCACACGATGAAGTTTTGATTTTAGTAACGTTACTTGCATACTGTTCTCTTGTTCTGACGATACATGCCTCTCTGTTTAGAGAGGGTAAATATTATACTATTTTTGCTATTAGGAGGGGGGGGGAGAAATTTAAAATTAAATTTTATCCGCCCTTTAATTTAAAAAAAGAAAAGGGTTTAAACACTAAAAAACCCGAATGAACACGGGGTTTTTAGGTTTTATGGCCTTGTTAATGTGTTAGCCTGTGTTTCGCATACCTGCCGCAATGGCATTGATGCTGTTAAGCAGTACAGGCAACCAAACCTCTTTCTCTTCGTCCGATAAGTCATCTGATTTATAACGTCTTAATAAGGCTATTTGAATATTATTCAAGGGCACAAGGTATGGATTGCGTCGTTGTAAAGAGAGTGCAATGGTTGGGGTATCGGCCATTAAGGTTTCATTGTCACTGATCTCTAAAATACACTCTTTTGTGCGTTTGTACTCATCCGAAATTAGGCTGTAAACTTTATTTGCAACGGCGGGGTCTTTACCGAGCGACTTGTACTGTTCCCCAATATCCAAGTCGGTTTTAAACAGTGCCATTTGAATGTTGCTCATCAATGCTGTAAAAAATGGCCAGTTCTCATACATCTCTTTAAGTTGTGCATCGCCGTGCTGTTTTATCCAGTTATCAAGCGCATATCCTGTTCCTTGCCATGCGGGGAAGGTGAGGCGTGCTTGTGCCCAGCCAAAGACCCATGGAATGGCACGGATTGAGGATTTGGATAAATTGCCTTTTTTACGATGCGATGGACGTGAACCAATGTTTAGTAATCCAATCTCGGTCACGGGGGTGGCTTCGTAAAAGAAGTTGAAGAAGCCTTCGGAGTGATCGGTTAACTCTCTGAAGTTATGTTCACCGTCTTTCGATAAGGTTTTCATGACTTCAATGTGCTCTGGGTTGTCTACCTTAGAGGTTTGCACAATACCTGTACTGGCTTTCATAAGCCCTGTTACACCCAAAGAGAGTTCGTACATAGCGGTTTCTGAGTTGCTGTATTTATAGGACAACACTTCACCTTGTTCGGTAAACTTAATGGAGCCACGTACCGTACCAGTGGGTTGAGACAGAATCGCAAAGTGAGTCGGTCCTCCACCACGGCCAACCGTTCCGCCACGACCGTGGAACAGACGACAATCGACTTGATGTTGATCGGCCAGTTCCATAATTTGTTGTTGTGCTTGGTAGAGACACCATGCGGAAGAGAGGTTTCCGCCGTCCTTGGCAGAGTCGGAGTAGCCGAGCATGATCTCTTGCTGATTGCCCGAAGCTTTCAATAAGGCTTTGTACGTTGCATTTTCGAACAGAGCTTGTGTGACGGGCACAATGTGCTCTAAATCTTCGATGGTTTCAAACAGGGGTGAAATTTGAATGTCGCAATAAGGCTCGCCCGCGTTGTAGCCTGCTAGACCCGCTTGGTGTGCTAAAAACAGCACTTCCATTACGTGACTGGCTTCGTGTGTCATCGAGATAATGTAGTTGTTAAAGGCTTTAACACTGATCTCTTTGCGCATTTCACGGAACACGTGAAAGACTTCCAACACCTCTTTGGTCATCTCTTTTAAGTCAAGATGCTGTGTGTCCACAATGGTGGCCGAGGCGACATGACTTGCAAGTAGATTTAGTTTCTCTTTTTCACTTAAGGCTGGGTAATCTATGCCTAAGTGAGACAGAAGGTCGGCAACGGCATCGCTGTGTACATTGGATTCTTGACGAATGTCTAGGCGCATGAGGTAGAAACCAAAGGTTTTCACCAGTCGGATGAGGTCTTGTAACTCTGCGTTGGCCACACTCTCGTCCCCGTGATTGCACAGGGAGTCAAAAATCAGTTCTAGGTCGGCGAGCAGGGTGTCTTCATCAGGGTAAGCCAAGGCATCTTTATCTGCGTGTTCATCATTAAGACGCGCTTCAATGTAGCTTAGGTTGTGGTTTAGTTTGCCATGAATCAAGTATAAAAAACGACGATAAGGCTCATCTTTAAAGCGGTCGGGGCGTTTTTTAAAGACGCTGTTGATGAGATCGGTATCAACAATCATTGAGCGATTGACCACTTCTTGAGAAATATTGCAGATAAAGCGAGAGTGCGTCAGTTGTGAACTGAGTTCAAAAATACGTTTTTGGTATTCGTAAATGACCGCGCGTGATTGCAGTAACAGGGCTCTTACGGTGGTTTGATGGGTAACGAATGGATTACCATCACGATCTCCACCAATCCAAGAACCAAAGGTTAAGAAATCAGGCGTTTCAATTTTATCGTTAGGGTAGTGTTTTGAAAGCGCTCTTTCCATGTAACGATAGACGTTAGGCACGGCATCAAACAGTGATTTACGGAAAAAGTAGATGCCATTGCGGATTTCGTCTTCAACGGTGGGCTTTTGACGGCGCACTTCATCGGTCTGCCACAGTACTTGAATTTGTGTTTCAAGTTGTTGATAAATGGACTCTTTGGCGTAATTATTATTGTACGTATCGGCCTCGTTTAACGCGCTGATGTCTAAGAAAATACGCCTTAGATTGTCCATGACGGAACGGCGTTTGGATTCCGTAGGGTGCGCAGTAAAGACGGGAATGTAGTGTAGTTTATTGAGCAGGTCTTGGACTTGTGTTGCATCCAACCCTTGGTCTTTAAATTCACCAACGGTATTGAGTACGGAGCCTGTCCATAGAGGGCCATCGGATCTTAATTGGCTTTGTCTTTCGTGGTATTGGTGCTCTTCTTCTGCAAGGTTGACTAAGCTAAAGTAGAGGTTGAATGCACGAATAATGGGGGCAAGCTTCTCAGCCGATTGGGCTTCAATAAATTCCGTGAGTTCGGTGCGTAGAGCAGGGTTTTCTTCTTTTTGAAGTTGCAGATAGCCTGTTCGTAGCTTTTCAACCGCATCGTAAGTTTGCTTTCCTGCTTGGGATTCAATTACCTTTCCCAGTAAGTTACCTAATAATTTAACACGCGCTCTTAACTGCTTATCACGAAGTTCTGCGACCATCTGTACTCTCAGTTTCTTAAACAAAATTGAGCGATATTATACCAGAATTTAAATGGAAAACGGATGAACTACGGAGCTTTTGGAAGGAGGGGGGGGGAGGCAGGGCCAACGCACTAAAATTCAGATCCAAATAAAACCTTAGAGCGATATTCATCATTCCACCCCGCATTGAGCCGTTTTTGCTTAATACTCTGCTTTGACGGCTCTGTTTTAAATAAATTCATA
>JAMOLY010000105.1 GCA_027068835.1 Thiomicrorhabdus sp.
GATTATTCCTCCCTTGGAAGCGATGGATTTTGATGTTCAAAAATTAACCGATTCATTGTTTGAGCAGTTAATGATTGACGAAGAAGCCCACACGGTGCAAGCTTTTATTGAAAAGTGCTCGGAGGACGAAGCGGTGCAAGCTGCATTGACAAAATCGTTGCCTAAGTTGCGTAAAAAAATTGAAGCGATGCTTAAAGAATTCTGTGAATCGGATGTTATTGATTTGATTCAAGAGCGCCGTAATGATGCACTGTATAAACTGAAAGAGCATGACCAAACGCTTAAGGGTAAAAAAGTGGTGTGCATTGACATTGAAGCGACCAATGTTTCGACCCACCCAGAAGCGGACATTATTCAAATTTCTGCTTGTGACTTGGAAGGCAATGAGCTGTTTAATCAGTTGATTAACCCCGGTTACGACGTTCCTGAAAATGAAAAACACAATATTACTACCGAGATGGTTGAAGGTCAGCCGCTATTGGCCGAGGCTTGGGATGACATTCATGCGGTGTTAAAAGAGGCTGATGTGGTGTTGGCGTACAGTACTGAAAGTGATTTTATGTACCTTGAAAAAGGTGCCGAAAAAAAGACCCTCACATTTGAACTGGACTATAACACTTGGTTAGATGTCGCGGAACTCAGTAAAGATTTACACGGTGCCATGCGTTGGCACAGTGAGAGAATGTATTGGTTTTACAAAACCCCAAAACTCACCATGGCGTATGAAAAAGTATTGGGCAAAGAATTTCCGGGTGATGCACATGATGCGTTAGCCGATGCGCGTGCTACGGCCGAACTGTTCAAGGCGATGCTCGAAAAAGGATGTAAGTCGAAAGTACAGCAAAAGAAAGTGGCAAAGGTCAAAGATGTGATTACCAACAATCCTTTTGCCGCCGCGTTTGCAAATGCCAAACGTAAATAGCGGGGAGGTAAATTATGTGTCAAAAAAAATCTACCCCCCCCTCTTTTAAGCAACTTGAAAAAGCTTCACAAGGTGAAAATTTTGACTGGCCGCAACTTAAAGCACAAATTAAGTTTGACCAAAACGGCTTAATTCCTGCCATTGCACAACAGTTTGACACCAAAGAGGTGTTGATGATGGCGTGGATGAACTTGCAATCACTGGAAGAGACATTAAAAACAGGACGTGTCTGCTACTGGTCGCGTTCGCGTCAAAATTACTGGCGAAAAGGGGAGGAGTCTGGACAGATTCAATTGTTAAAATCGTTAGCGTTTGACTGTGATGGCGACACCATTTTATTAACCGTTGACCAAACCGGCCCCGCCTGCCATACGGGCAGAAGAAGCTGTTTTTATTCTAAGGTAGACGGCGAGAATGTGGTGATTACCAGCGCACCCTTGATTGACCCTGAAACGTTGTATCAAAAATAACGATAGAAGCCTTTGTTATGCCCAAAACTCATCAAACCATTGGGCAAAGTTACGCTTTATTTTAAAGCGTTCTCTGCACTCTAGCATCCACTGTTTGACCTCTTCTTGTTCGCTTTCGGACGTTGTACGATTGAGCACCTCTCTCATAAATTGAATCGCCTGTTTATAAGCCTCATTGTTGCTAAGATTGAGTTGGTTTTCGATGCAGTTTTGATAGGTTGGCCAAACATCCATCAAAGCCAGATCAGGGCTTCTAATGATTTTTAATACCAAGTTATCCGAAATTTTGTGTTGATGGGTCAGTTGCAGTGCTTTGGCTACTTGCCCATACGTGAGGTACAGCTCTGCCAAACGGGTGTAAGGTTGCCAGAGCCAAACTTGGGGTGGTGGCGGTTGACTGGCTTGCGAGAGTAGCAGTTGTTCCGCTTTCTCTATCCAGTCGGTTGAATCATTATGTTGCTTGGCGAGGGCGATTAATTCTTGTAAATGACTCAGTTCGTGACTGAAGGTATAGTGTTGCCAGAGAGCGTTGAGCATTCTCTCGTATTGTTGTTGCGCTTTGGCAAGGGATGCCTCTACTTGATGGAGCTCTTTGGTCTCTTGATGCTCTGTAAACCGTTCTCTAAGTTGAGAAAGTCGCGTTTCTGCTTCGTCAAAAAAGCCGTAGGAAACTTCCATGTGTAGAATCTTTTTGTACTCATGAAAGCGGTTAGCTGTTTTTTCATGCAATTGAATCACGGTGGCAAACTGTTGTTGGCTGGTGGCGTATTCCACTAAAATGGCTTGCAGTGATTGCATGTAGGATTGTTGTGTGTAGTCATCGGGGTTGGGTTTGGGTTGCTCATCCCAAAGCTTTTGGATTTGTTGCGCGAGTGTCGCTTGCTCTTTTGAGGAGAGAAGTGGCCAAAAATTTTTTGTTGTATCAGGAAAAATGTCTGGATTAGATTGAGTGAGATCAAGTAGCCAGTTGGCTTTTTTAGAGGTCGTCCAGTTCAGGTTTTTAAATGCATTGAGGAGAGATTCACTGAAAAATGTTTGGCTCTCTAAGCGAAAGCCACCTGAATCGTCAATCGTTTCTAATGCTTTATCGAGTCGTTGTAAGGCATATTCAGCCAGTTTAAACTGTTCTTCTGCGGTAAAGCTCTCTTCGGTATCGATCAGTTGTTGAGCCAAGTTCTCTACTTTGAAAAAGTAAGTGCGCACGGCATCATAACGATAGAGGTGACGGTTATAAGGAATGGCCGCGGTGATTTTTTTACGCAAGGTTTTGTAGTCAAGCAGGCCAAGAGATACTTCAGCCTTGGCCAGCCATTGTGTTTTTAGTTCGGAATCATTTAATATGATTTTGGATAATTCGGTTTGCAGTTGTTGTTTGCTTAGGGTGGCAAGGTAAGGCTCGATGGGGGCATATTTATGATTCGATTGCTTCACTTGTGAGGTGATTTCTTGCTCTGTTTTTAACGTCAGTGCCACTGCCACACAGTGTTTGCAAAAATCCATGTAATCTGAGGCGGGGCAACTGCACGCGCCTTCTATGTGTTGTTGGTTAATGGTTAAGTCCACGGTGTATCGTTTTGTACCAGATACGGTGGCAAGAATGTGGTTTTTAAGTTTTTTGATGCTAGTTACCGCGTCAGATTGATACAGTTTAACCCCCCGATCAAAGGTGGTTTGCCCCGCAAGGTTGATCAGTTTTTCATCGGTAATGGTAATCATTTTTTAACTCAACGCCTCATTCACAATCGTTTTCGCTTCTTCTAATATTTGTTCTAAATGTGCTTGATCTTTAAAGCTTTCAGCGTAAATTTTATAAATATCTTCCGTACCTGATGGGCGTGCCGCAAACCAGCCGTTTTCGGTGGTGATTTTTAACCCCCCTATGGCGGCACCATTGCCCGGTGCGTGGGTCAATTTTGCGGTAATGGTTTCCCCCGCCAACGTATCGGCCTTAACCATCTCGGGGGATAAGTGGCTTAAAATGGCTTTCTCTTCTCGTGTGGCGGGGGCATCAATTCGGCGGTAGATGGGGTTGCCAAATTGTTGGGTCAATTCTTGATACAACTCACCGGGGTCTTTGCCCGTGACAGCGGTGATTTCAGCGGCCAATAAATTAAGAATAATGCCGTCTTTATCGGTGCTCCAAGGTGAGCCATCCATCGCTAAGAACGAAGCACCAGCGGACTCTTCTCCCCCAAAGCCAAATTCCCCCGTTTCTAACCCTTCTACAAACCATTTAAAGCCAACGGGCACTTCGGATAAATTTAGGTTTAACGCGCCGGCGACTCGATCAATCATCGAGCTTGAAACCAAGGTTTTACCCACGGCAGCATTTTGAGGCCAATTAGGACGGTGGGTAAATAGGTATTGAATGACTACGGCAAGATAGTGATTTGGGTTCATGAGCCCGACTGATTTAGTGACAATGCCATGGCGATCTACATCGGGATCATTGGCAAACGCTAAATCGTATTGGTCTTTTAAGTTAATCAGTCCCGCCATGGCATACGAAGAGGAGCAATCCATACGAATTTTGCCGTCTTTATCCACATGCATAAATGAGAAAGTGGGATCTACCTTTGGATTAACAATCTCTAAATCTAAACCGTAAAAATCAGCAATGGGTTGCCAAAAATCAATGGCGGCACCGCCCATAGGATCCACCGCGAGTTTGAGTCCCGCTTTTTTGATGGCCTGCATGTTCACCACTTGGTCTAAGGCTTCAACGTAGGGGGTGATTAAATCCATGGGGGTAACATATTCGGACGCGAGTGCATTGGTTAAGGGGATGCGTTTGACCTTGCGAAGTTGATCTTGAATGATGGCATTGGCACGGTCTTGAATCCAAGAGGTGGCTTCGGTATCGGCTGGGCCACCATTAGGAGTGTTGTATTTAAAGCCACCATCTTTGGGCGGGTTGTGTGAGGGGGTAATGACAATACCATCCGCCAGCCCTGCATGTTTGCCTTTGTTATGACGTAAAATCGCGTTTGAAATAACCGGCGTGGGCGTGTAACGACCGTTGGATTGAATGATAATGTGAACTTGATTGGCGGCAAACACCTCAATGGCGGTGGCGTGTGCGGCTTCGGACAATGCGTGTGTATCCATACCAATAAAAATAGGGCCATTGGTGTTTTGTAAATAACGGTACTCGACAATCGCTTGGCAGATGGCGGCAATATGGTCTTCGTTAAACGTAGACTGACTAGAACAACCACGATGTCCCGAGGTACCAAAGCTGACCGCATGATCGGCTTGGTTTGTATCCGGTTTGAGGGTGTAGTAATCCGTCATCAATTTTGGGATGTTTTCTAATAGGCTGTAAGGCGCTTTTTGCCCAGCAAAGGATGCATTGGTCATGGTATTTTCTCATTGTAAATAGAAGCGTTTAAAATCGGCTTATAATATACCCTAATCGTAAATCAAACAATATAAGGTGAAAAAAGGCGTATGGCCTCTATCATAAATAGGGGGGGGATAAAAATTAATCCATTACGCTTGAAATAGTTGGTTTTAGCCCTTATTTATATGGCATTATTGACATAAATTAAGAATATTAGAGGGAATTAAATTAATGAGCCAAGATTATTATGCGAGTTTAGGTGTTTCCCGCTCGGCAAGTGATGCAGAAATTAAAAAAGCCTACCGTAAAATGGCGGCTAAATACCACCCTGATAAACCCACGGGCGATGAAACTAAGTTTAAAGAAATTAGCGAAGCCTATGAGACGTTAAGTGATGCTGAAAAACGCGCCATGTATGACCAGTATGGTTCGGGTTATGAACAGCGTCAAGCTGGTGGGTTTGGTGGTGGTTATCAACAAGGTGCTGACGGAGCGGAAGACTACAGCGATATTTTCAGCTCCATGTTTGGTGGCGGAGGTGGGTTTGAGGGTCAGCAACACGGCGGCGCAGGGGGCTTTGGGCAACAGCAAGCACAGCCTCGAAAAGGCGAAGATCAAACCGTTGCGGTGATGATTACCTTGGAAGAGGCGATTGAAGGCACCGAACGCACTATTAATGTTCAAACGGGTAATGCACGCTCTAGCTCTTCCTCTTATGATACGCAACCGATTAAAGTTCGAATTCCTGCAGGGATTACGCAAGGTAAAAAAGTGCGTGTCAAAGGTAAAGGTTATAGCGGTTTTAATGGTGGTCCAGCGGGGGATGTGATTATTGAAGTCAACTTGCAAAAGCACCCACTGTTCCGTGTGGAAGAGAGTGATGTCTATTTGGATCTACCTATTACGCCTTGGGAAGCCGCGTTGGGTGCTAAAGTTGAAATCCCAACCCTTAAAGGAAAAATTAAAATGGGGATTGCCGCAGGTACACAGTCGGGAACCAAGTTGCGTATTAAAGGGCGTGGGTTGGGAAAAACACCGGGTAATCAATATGTGATTGTACAAATCCATACGCCGCCAGCGGAAACCGATGAGCAAAAAGCGTTTTATAAACAGATGGAAGAACAAATGCCTTTTAATCCAAGGGCGACTTTTTAAGTCACAAAAAAAGGGGAGCTTATGGCTCCTTTTTTTATATGTTTTGTAGAGAATTGAGGAGCTAAACTTGGTAAGACAAACACTTGTTTTTGGTAATGGTTTAGGCATGTCACTTGATGCAAACGCTTTTTCATTAGATACGGCGATTCAATCGGTTTGGGATAATCCAAATTTATTGGATGAGATGCAAAAATCGTTAATTTGTAGTTGCTTACCCGATAGTCGTAAAAGCTTTCCTCATGGTGAAGAGGATATGGATACCCTTCACATGGTTTTATCAGCGTGTGATTTATTAAAAAAAATTAAATCGGCAGATAAAAAGCATTGGCTCAGTTATGAAGGTCGTAACTTTCCTAGTGCAGTTCGAGAATTTATTTACCGTACTGCAATTCATTTTCATCAAATAGAGAAGAGTCTTCCAGAGACGTTTATTGACCCTTTGGTTATGTTTGTTAAACGTTCTAACTCACATGTGGCAACGCTTAATTATGATGATTTGTTATATACACCATTTATTGAGCATCAGGTATTAAGTGGGTATGACGGAGCATTAGTTGATGGTTTTCATGCATCAGGTTTTGATAAAAAAAATATGGATCGTAAGTTTGGCCGAAAATATGGATATTATTTACATCTACATGGTTCACCTTTATATATAGACAAGACGAGTTGTATTGTTAAAGTCTCTAGAGAAAATGTTAATAATCAAACTGGTATTTTGAGTTCAAATATTGTGTTAACCCATGTAGACCATAAGCCAAGCATTATCAACGCTTCAAAGGTACTAAGAGCGTATTGGAGCAAGTTTAAAAGTGCAATTTTAGAATCGGATGAAATTATTTTATTTGGATACTCTGGCTTAGATACACATTTAAATGAATTGCTTAAAAACTTTATTCAAAAAAAACGTGTTCGTGTTATTGAATGGAATGGCAGTGGTTGTTTTGAAGCAAGAAAATGTTTTTGGGAAAAAGAGCTTGGAAAGCCTCAACGCTTAACGTTAATTCAGTTGAAGAATGTTCTTGAGTTTACTGATTGGTGAGAGCCATGCACTTTTGATTTAATGGGGTGCCTTCTGTACAATGGCGGTTACTTCAATTAAATCAAGTATAGAGAACTGTATAGATGCATGATCTAAAAAGATTATTCTTTACGCCCAAAACGCCAACGGCTGTGCTCAAAGAAGAGCAAACATTTGAAAAATGTATTGAACGTACGATTGTCTCAAGGCTTGCGCGCGGTAATGTTTCTTTGCAAGCGGGTCGCTATATCACTCGTCAAGAAATTGATGCACGCTACGAAAAAATTAAACAACATAGTTTTGTTTAAACAAAAGTAACTACTTAGCGTAGTAGTTACAAATAATCTTCATTATATTAAGAATGAGTGCATGTCTAACTTTGACAAAACAAACCTAGAATACTTGTCTAAATTATTTGTTCAAGCAGAACAATTGATTAAACTTTCTGAACAAACTTCCGATGGCGTGGTCATTCCCTCTATTAATGAATTAAGATACTTTGGCTATCACCTACTCCAAGCTATTCTTGATGAACATGACTCTGAACAAATTAATGAACAATTAAAAAAGGCTGAGTCTCACGCTAAACGAGCGATTTATGATGCTTCAGAGTCCATTGTTTTATATCACTTGATCAAGGCTGAATCCTTTCAAAATAAATTTTTCGGAATCTCTGTTTGTTATAGATATCTTGCCATCTTATATTCAGCTTCAGCAAGACCTTCAAAAGGCTAAAGATCAGATTGATAAGTTAAGAAAAAATGAAGGGGCGTATAAAAACCGAGAACAGTATTATCAGGATTGCCTGCCCTATATGGAAACCCTGAAAAATATTATTCAACAGTTTGAGCTAGCGAAACCTGAAATAATGAAAAAAGACGCTGATAAAATCGAATCAGATATTAAATTAGGAAGACGGCATCAGTTAATGATTGGACTTACTATTTTAGGCATTATTTTATCGGTCGGTTTCTTTGTTAAGTCATAGCAAAAGTTTAGACAGGTAGGTTTTTAAATGACAGCCCTTTTTTCCTTTGGCTTCATTATAAAATAACGTAGTGAAGTCTGACCATTAATCGTTTTAGGAACTTAAAATATGAAACGCAGAGATTTTATTGGTGCCATTGCAGGTGCAACCGCCGCAACCGCTTTAACCGCTTTAACCGCTTGTGGAACAGAGAGTGGGTCTACTCAAATGGGCGCGGACTGTTCGCCTCAAAAACCGATTAAATGGAAAATGGTAACTACGTGGCCTAAAAACTTTCCGGGACTGGGTACGGGGGCAAATAATATCGCCAAATTGATTACCGAAATGTCGGGCGGTCGTATTGAGGTAAAAGTGTATGGCGCAGGTGAGCTGGTGGGTGCGTTTGAAGTATTTGATGCTGTCTCAAGTGGCAATGCCCAATTAGGTCATGCGGGGGCGTATTATTGGAAAGGTAAAATTCCCGCCGCCGCCTTTTTTTCTGCCGTACCGTTTGGGCTAACCGCTAATGAGATGAACGCATGGTTGTACTACGGTGGCGGCTTGGAGCTGTGGCAAGAAGCCTATAAACCGTTTGGACTGATTCCAAATCCAGGAGGCAATTCAGGCACTCAAATGGGCGGTTGGTTTAATAAAGAGATTAACAGTTTAGACGATTTAAAAGGTCTTAAAATGCGCATTCCGGGTCTTGGGGGTGAAGTCTTAAGGCGTGCAGGCGGTATTCCCGTTACCATGCCGGGTGGTGAGCTGTTCCCCGCTTTACAGTCGGGCGCATTGGATGCGACTGAATGGGTTGGTCCTTATAATGATCTGGCCTTTGGGTTTTACAAAACCGCTAAATATTACTACACACCTGGTTGGCACGAGCCCGGCACCGCGATGGAGTGCATGATTAATGAAAAAGCATTTAATGAGTTGCCAGCAGATCTACAAAGTATTGTACGTAACGCCATTAAAGTCGCCAATGCCGATATGTTGGCCGAATACACCGCACGTAACCAGCAAGCACTGCATACACTGTTAACCAAACACAACGTGCAACTGCGCCACTTCCCAGACTCGGTATTAAAAGAGCTGAAAACCATCTCAGAACAAGTGGTGGAAGAGGAAGCCAAACAGGATGCGTTATCCGCTAAAGTATGGGCGTCGCAAAAAGCCTTTAAAGAGCAAGTGATGCAGTGGACAGAAGTATCGGAATACACCTTTTTAAAGGCACGTTTACTTTAAACGTGACTCTAAAATAATGAGTGAATACATATTTTAAGTACATACTTAGGCTCTATTAATTGGTTATTTGGGTTTTAGGTAGATCTAAACTTAATGCTATTTCGACTAATTGTTTTTTTGTAGCTTCTTGGTTTCCTTTTGCTGCTATTTCATATGATTTATCGCTGGTTATGATGGTGATTTTTGAAATACAACGTTGATTTTCTGTGCAAAGAGTCGTTGTTACTGCAGGGTAACCATTTATATTTTCTGAAACAAATTCTTTGACGAGGATAGAGCTAGAGTTTGTTGATGATTTTTCATATAAAGAAATTTCATTTCCATTCGGATCTGTATATAGCCTTTTTACTCCATGAATGGGAAGAGCCTCATTTCCTTCTATTTGATCTAAAATAACTCCTTTATATTCATATTCCGATAGTTTGGTTTTGTCAATATCTTGTAAAGGCACGACGATAGATTGATCATTTAATTCCAAGAATTCAGCTTGAGTGTGCTGTAGTTCCATGTAGTCAAAAGCAGTCTCAGTTACAGAGATATATCCTTTTTCTTGGTATGAAAGAAGCCATTCCTTCATTGCTGTTTGTTGTTCAGGAGAAAGTTCATCTATGCTTAATACAACGGTAGGGTTTTTTTTCTGTAGTTCTTGTAGTTCTTGTAGTCTAACTAAATATTCAGGAGGAGAGTCATCTTGTTGTAGTTGTTTAGTATTAGAGATATTGTTAGTTTGATTTGACTGTGAGTTTAAGTATAGATTTTGTGTGTCTACGGTTATTTTGTTATCTATATGATTTGATAAATTTTGTGGTGTTGTATGTTGTGTTTTTTCCTTATGTTGTTTGTCTACAGAATTAAAGATAAAATACAAAAAAAATATTGAGATAAGAATTATGAAAAATATGTTCATTTTTTTATTGAAAATCATTAGATTAGACCTAGCCTTTTAAAAAATCATGATTTATATATTTATGGAATCACTAAGAAGGTATACAGTATTTTAAATAGAACTTATGAAAAAACTCTATTTGTGCCTGATAACGTATTGAGAGCTTGTGGTTTGGAAATCTATTAAATCCTCAGGTAGAAGGTTTTAGCGTATTTTTCGATAAATAATAGTAAAATTTTGCCTCTTCATTTATTAAGAGGACATTGTTTTTTGAATTCACTATTGTGTATTTAAATCACCTACGCTCTAATTTATAACCTTTATCTGAGGATTAGGTTCTTTGCATAAATTTATTTTTAGTTGGTTATGACAACGTTTAATATGAATTTATATCTCTCTTGTAAGAACCATGCAACTAGGGTAAAAGTTAAGGCCACCTCTATCATCATAATCTCCCGAAGGTACAATATTTCGTATCATTACAGTTTTGTAGTCGAAACCTTTGTTTCCTGAGATCATTCCTGGAGTTGAAAGTACTACCATAGAGCTTCTATATTCAGTTTGAGGAGCTGTGACTGGCGCTACTCGAGATGTCCAGTGCGATGAGTACCATGAACCAGACTCTATATTGTTTGATTTCATAACCCTGCTAGATGAGCCACCAGAGAGGATTGTTGTCAGCATTTGAGGCTCAAGCATCATTTGATATTGTGTTACATTAAGCATAGTTGTCCCGCTAGGGCAATACGTATACTTATTTATAAATACAGCTTGAGCAGATGAAGCGATAAAAAAGCTAGCTAAAATCCCAGCTTGCACTAAGTGGCGAGCTTTAGTTTTAATATTATAATTCATTGTGATTAAACCCCTATTTAGTTTATCGTAATTTTATTTAACTGCTGACTTTTTGTATCAGCTAGATATTTTATACAGCGAGCTAAGTAAGAAGTAAATGTGAACTTTGATATAACACTAGAAAAATTGATTTTTCTCAATAAAAATTTATTTTTTATGGATCTGTTCTAGATAACTAGTTCAGTTTCTTTCTAACTCATTGTGAAGTGGCAACCCTATTTAGTACCTAGATGACATTTATAAATAGTTTAATTTCGTTCAATCGCTTCTGCTCAAATTTCTCTGGTGGTAAATAACCATTGGTACTGTGTGGGCGCACATGGTTGTAATGCCCCATATACTCAGAAACAACCCACTTCATCGTTTGATTATCAATAAGACTATCA
>JAMOLY010000106.1 GCA_027068835.1 Thiomicrorhabdus sp.
CACCAAGTTTGCAGTATCACGTCACCTAGTTTGATGCCACGGAAATAACTCACTTCTTTATGATTTGATGGTAAACAAGAAGACTGGCGAACCTTTAGTCAGCACGTTCTTGTTAACAGTTTTGACCATATTCGCCACTCGCTCGGCACTTGCCGCAATAAACAAAACCCGAAAACTGTGCCAGCCAAGTTGTTGCTGGTGTATCTTTGATTGCCAAATAGCTTGATAAGCAAGAAGTTTCCGCAAAATTGAAATTTGCCGCACATTCGAACGTTCAATCGGCATTGTTCCTCTGTCGATCTCAACCATAAAGAATGCTAGTTGCTTTTCGTTTTTTAGGCGAAGCGAGAGAATATAATCAGGCTCAACGCCAACCGATATGCGAGAGCCTTGATGGATAACTGGAGTGTGCAACCGATATGGTTTGGGCTTCTGTTGGGTTTTAACAGGAAGGTTGATCTTCAATTCATTGCTATCAATCAAATCAATGTTCTCATTATCCCGTATGGTCAGATTAAGCGCAATACCGAAATCGGCAATTGCGAGTGTATGCTCAAGGTAAGGGTATCCAGTTGATTTATTATAGTACGTGATTTTTGCAACTGGGTGCGGCTGATGGTGCGTAATCAAATTAGCTCCCTTGCGGGTAATGGAATAAACTAAATACTTGGAACCACCGATGGGGTGAAAGTAAAGTCGCTGGTATTCAGACCTGTCCAGAAAACTATGACCAATCATCAACTTCAAACGGGTGGTGATATTTTTTGGCGAGCCACCAATCAAGCGCGAATGTGATCAGAATTTAAAAAGCTATGCTTGGCAACCAATTTCAATATTTCGATATCTCGCTCGGCTATCTGAAACGGTTGGGGGCTGGATGTGAAAGTTATTGCAGCTTGAACCTTGAGGATTTACAAGGCAAACATTTCAAAAATTGACTTAAACACAGTTTAATAACTTTGTGGAACCCGACTTATAATAGTGTTGTAGTGACAAAATTTTAGTTAAAACTGCTACACAAACGTGCTACACTCTCACA
This sequence comes from Thiomicrorhabdus sp., assembly GCA_027068835.1. Taxonomy (GTDB): domain Bacteria; phylum Pseudomonadota; class Gammaproteobacteria; order Thiomicrospirales; family Thiomicrospiraceae; genus Thiomicrorhabdus. The sequence goes on from JAMOLY010000106.1 coordinate 1,040, forward strand.
TGTAGCAGCCAACTAAACCATTGGTTTTCTGCGTTTTTTCGTGTTCGGGCTTGTCTCTCATCGCCTGCTCCAATTTGTGAATATATTTGTATTCTAATTGTAGAAAAGCAGTTTGTATCTCTTAGGCCAAGGTAATGGTAAAAACCATTGCACCGTAGTGCAGCCTTAATTTCATTTTCTCTTATCCTATTCATTGAGTGTGGTTCCTTGCGCCGTAGACATTCGGCATTAGGTTGGAGAAGCGCCTTGGCTTTCGAAAGAATGGCTGCTTAAATGAGTACTTGGAGCGGCACTAAATCATGACAGGTCCAATGATGGTTTATTAAGGGTACTCTCAAGCATTCATACAAACACATCACTTTTTTGACTGCACCCAAAAATGCTATTTAGATTTAAGAGCACTTTAAACGCTAGTACAGCGGTTAAATCACGGTTCAAACCTAAACGGACATTTCAGATTTGCATAATTTCCAGTATGGAGCTAAATGAAAAAGCCACTCAACCATTAAGGGCGTGGATTTCAAATTAAAAGAGTGGGTCATCATACTAACTGTATAGTTCGCTGTGATCACCTAGTTTGTTTTTAAGTGCGACAAACGATTTACGAAGTGTTGTTTTCAACTGGCTGACCAGTGTTAATATATTTGTCGAGTGAGCAAGGTTGCGTTACTAAATTGATCGTTTGTGCAATAAATTGAATTGTTCAAAACTTAAAAATTTTGCACACTTATATTCTTATGCGACACTTTGCATTAAACAAAAAATTGCATTTTAGTGCGTGTCGACTATGGTTACAACCCTCGATAGTGCTGGGGGCAATGTCTTAAAATGTCCAAAATAAACAAAAGACCTAACCCATTAGGCCTTTCACCACATGAAATAGAGTGCTTAAAACTCTATTCAGAGGGCTTGTCTTTCACCGAAATTGCAGAGAGAATGGGGTTTAGTGAATTCTCAATCACGTTCTGGTTGCGATCTGCTCGAGGCAAAATTAAAATGCCTACAAACGCTAGCGCAATAGCTCGTGCCGTCCGATTGGGTATTTTGGAGTAAAATTCAAGAAGTTTTTTGGCTAAATTTTATATATCTAGGTTGTTCTTCAAAAAACTCCAAGTCACGAATTATTGCTAATAATGCTTGCTTATGAAATTGAGAACATTCAATTGCTGCAAGGATGTCTAGAATTAGCGTATTTGCTTTTTGGTTTAAATCTCCTAAAGAGGATGGACTGTATTGAATAAGATCACAAAACGCCTGTTCTACATTATTTTCTGCTGTTTGAAAGGTTAGTGGATTGAGCTCTAATGCATCGTCAGTGTTGTTGACTAAGGGGCGTT
>JAMOLY010000107.1 GCA_027068835.1 Thiomicrorhabdus sp.
TGAGTGACAGGGGGTTTTTGTTTACATCAATAAAAAACCAAACCCATCTAAACTTTTTTTAAAACCCTCCCCCACTAATTTCATTATAAACATGTCTTGCATTATTTTCGGCCGCTTGATCAAACACAGGGCGCTCTTTGTACATGGATTGATCCAATGCCAAAGCATCCTCTAGCGATCCATCAGCTTCCACAATTTTTTCAATATTTTGATACAAGTACACCAAATAATCATACGTTTGTTTCTTTAACGTCGCCATATCCGTTGGTGTTCCGTGACCAGCTATCATAATGGTATCTTTAGGAATCGTCGCCATCATCGCCTCATACGACTCTATCCACGCCTTAACATTAGTGTATTTGAAGAATACAGGCATGCGCTCATTAAACCCTAAGTCTCCCGTAAAAAAAACTTTACGCGAAGGGACATAAAGGCTGGTTGAAGCGGGGGTATGGCCTGAACCAAAATCATACAAATAGACTTTTTCTCCCCCCCCTACTTCAATCACCATTTTATCTTCAAAGGTCGTAAATTGATCACTGACATTGCGTGCGGACAGCGTTATATTTTTACCCACACGCTCTGACCACTCTCGTTTAGTACGCTCAAATCCTGCGTCAAACTGTTCATTCGCCGCTTCGCTTGAATAGAGGTTTTTCACCCCCACATCTACCCAATAACTGGAACCCAAGTAAGCATGACCTTGATTATTTTCTACCGCCACCCACTTTACAGGCTTATCTGTCAGTGCTTTAATTTGTTGATGTAGGCTATATGCCAGTGCCGCATTCGCGCCTGCATTAAACACAAACACACCCTCGTCAAAAATAATAAAAGAGAGATTATTATTGAGTCCAAAATTACTAGGGTTATGCCAAATCATACTTCCGACAACGGTATACACACTATCCGTCACCTTAATGGCCTTAGGAATTGGTAAGACCTCGCCAATATAGCCCACCTGCTTTTCAGCCTGCTTTACTTCTTCCACATAGCTTAATAACGAATGGGTTAAATCATTACTGTAACTTTCCACTTCTGCCGCATAAGCCTTAAACCCTTCAATGTAAGGATCCTGTATTGACGGCTCTGATGAAATGCCCTGCGTAACATGCAATGCCATTGCCAGCGTCGTCAAGGCAAACATACTTTTTTTAAGTTTTTTCATAAACGCTCTCCTTTAATCGTAATTCTGTTAACTTCGATCCAGTATATTCGAATTTTTATGTTCATACACATCAAAAATAGTAATCGCCATCGCAGCAATAACAGGCCCAAAAAACAGGCCTATCACACCAAAGTGAATTAAGCCTGCAAAGGTTGATAAAACCGTCAATAACGTATGATTTGCAACGATCAATCCCTCGCCCGCCTGCCCAAGCGTTTTGGTCAACTTAGTAATCATCATTGGGCGCACAATGTTATCAATCACAAACCCCGTAATCACCACCCCCCAAAACACCAAGACTAAGGTAGCGACAATATCCCCTTGTGCTAAGGCATACAGCGCAACAGGAATCCATACCAATGCCGCGCCCACTATGGGAATAAAAGAGGTCACGGCAATCGCCATTCCAATGAATAAACCTGGCAACCCTAATGCCCACGCCACCAGTGCAAACGAGACACCTTGCAACACCGCAATGCCTACCACGCTCAATGTTAAAACACTCGATAAACTGGCAAAGCGCTGCATAATCATACGATCGTAGCGGTTATCTAATGGCGATAAAATAGCAATATGCTTGGCAATCGCATGACCATCACGATAAAAAAAGAACAACGCAAATACTGATAAACCAATAAACGCGATAAAAGAGGAGGTAGTCCCCACAATGCCCTCTAATAAAAAAACCGTGGTTTTTTGAACAAAAATAATAATTTTTTCAGAGTTCGCTTTAATTTGTTCTAGCGCACTGTTTTGTGTCGCTTCACTCAAGGGGAGATAGCCTAGTAACGTTTGATTTAATTGCGCCAAACTTTCAGAGTCTTGCGAACCAATCCAGCGCTGTGCATCGCCGTATAATTGACCTACCTGCAAGCTGACCTCTACCAACAAATAAGTCACCGGTGCAATGACACCTACAAACACCAAAGCACTCATCGCAGAGGCCGCCATGGTTTTAGAGCCTTTAAAACGAGGCAGTAAGCCTTCATACAGGCGATAACTCGCTGTGGCTAAAATCATTGCAAAAAACAGCGCCGTTAAAAAAGGATAGAACAGCCAAATTAAGCCAATCAATGCCAACACTAACAAAATAATTAAAAAACCTTCCTCATGGGGACGATTGTCACGCATAATAAAACCTCTGATAAAAAGATGGTAACTACTCAACGAGTAGTCAATATGTATAGTAACGGCTCAGACGGCCCCTTTTCAGGGGCTAGCTGGATCGTTACAAAAAAAAAAATAATATAGGAAGTGTATCTTAATATGAATACCGATATTGCAGAAGTCATTATCCGACCCGAAGGTTCTCTTCAAATACTGTCCCATCAAGAAGCCACGCAACTTTGTGATAATTCAGACCAAGGCCTAAATGACATGTTAGTGCAATGCACGCTTGCCGTCTTAAATACAGGCTCTAAAGAGGACAGTAACGACGGATTACGCGCTAAATTCCCTAATTTTGACATCAAAGTAACCGTCAAAGGTCGTGGCGTACAAGTCACACTGAAAAATCCCCCCCCCAGTGCCTTTGTAGACAATGAACTCATTGTTGGACTCAAAGAACATGTGTTTGCCGTGATTCGAGACCTTATTTACACTCGAAATGATATTTTAGAAAACCCACAATTTAATTTAAACGACTCCGAAGGCATTACCAATGCCGTATTCCACATTGCTCGCAATGCACATTTAATGCACCCGAATTCCAACCCCAATATTATCGTTTGTTGGGGCGGACACTCCATTGCAGAAATCGAATATAAATACACCAAAAAAATTGGTTATGAACTTGGATTGCGTAATTTAGACATTTGCACAGGCTGTGGCCCGGGTGCAATGAAAGGCCCCATGAAAGGAGCCGTATTAGGGCATGGTAAACAACGTAACTCCAATGCGCGTTACATTGGTCTAACAGAGCCCGAAATTATCGCAGCGGAAGCCCCTAACGCCATCGTCAACGAGCTTTGCATCTACCCCGACATAGAAAAACGTCTTGAAGCCTTTGTACGCTTAGGACACGGCATTATCATATTCCCCGGTGGCCCTGGCACAATGGAGGAGTTGTTGTACCTACTCAGCATTAAATTACACCCAGACAATAAAGATCTCCCCCTTCCCTTAATCCTAACGGGAAATGAACAAAGCGAAGCCTACTTTGCATCAATACTTAACTTTATTGACATCACATTAGGCTCCGAAGCCACTCAGCACCTTGAAGTAATGATCAATCGCCCACGAGATGTCGCAACGCGCATGTCTGAAAACATGGAAAAAATCCGCCAAAACCGAAAAAAGAGCAGTGACGCGTATTATTACAACTGGAACTTAAAACTTACAATGGATCTGCAAACCCCATTTATTCCAACGCATCAAACCATGTCAACACTCAACTTACATAAAAACCAGCCCATTCATGAGCTATCCAGCCAACTGCGTAAAGCTTTTTCGGGCATTGTCGCAGGTAATGTAAAACAAGATGGCGTAAGAGAGATTGAAAGACACGGGCCATTTGAACTCAATGGTGCCCCTGAAATCATGAAAGCGATGGATGATTTACTGCAAAGTTTTGTTGAACAAAAACGTATGAAAATTGATGCAAGCAACTATAATCCTTGCTATAAAATTCACTGCTCTTAAATACTCGCACTAACGTTCACAGGAGACCGCATGACTTTTGAAGATTTTGACCTAGATGAAATCCTGTTAAACGCCATTAAAAAACAGGCTTATCACAAACCCACGCCCATCCAAGAAGTGGCGATTCCACTCATGTTGGAACGCAAAGACATTCTTGCGGGTGCGGCAACAGGAACCGGAAAAACCGCCGCCTTTATCATCCCAACCTTACAATATTTGCTGGATGAACCTAAGCGTTCCAGCAGACACCCGCGTGTATTAATTTTATCCCCCACACGAGAACTGGCCTTTCAAATTCATAAGGTAGTCAATCAACTGGGAACCTATGGTGATTTTCCTTCCGTGATTATTACTGGTGGCTTTAAACAAAGCCAACAAGCCGAAACACTCACCCGAGCCTGCGACATTCTCGTTGCCACCCCTGGACGCTTAGCCAAATTGGTTGAAGATGAACACGTTGATCTCTCCTATATTGAAATTGTAATCATTGATGAAGCCGATCGAATGCTCGATATGGGACAAGGCCCCACCGTCCATGCACTGCTTGAGCTAATTCCAACGGATTTTCAAGCGGGACTGTTTTCAGCTACGCTATCAGGTAAAGGCATCGAACGTTTTGCCGAAGAGATTTTAGAAAAACCCGAAATTGTTCAAGTGGACGCACCCAACCAACAATCCGAACAAGTACAACAACTGGTCTATTTAGCAGACAGCAAGGCACACAAACAAGCCCTGTTAGCCAGTATTGTAAAAGACAGCAGCTCTCAAAGTGTCATCGTCTTTTGCAATAAAAAAGACAAAGCCATCGAAGTGACCGAGTGGTTGCAATCTCAAAATGTTTCCGCTCAAGTTTTGCATGGCGACTTTATACAAGCCATTCGGCTTGAAAAACTGAAAAAATTTAAAGGCAATAAGATTAAAGTGATGGTCGCCACCGACGTCGCCGCTCGTGGGCTTGATATGCTGCAAATTACCCATGTTATCAACTACGACATTCCCTATCGAGGTGACATTTACATTCACCGCATTGGGCGAACAGGACGCGCACAACAAGTAGGAGTAGCCATCAACTTGGTTGAACGTCACGACCTTAAAAACTTAGAACGCATCGAATACCATTTACAGCAATCACTACCTGTCGAAAAAATAGCAGGGCTTGAACCAAGCTTTACATTAAAAGATGCGTTAAAAGGCAATAAGAAAAAGAAGAAAAAACCGAAGAAGAACAGTAAAAAATCAAAGGTTAAAAAGCGCAAAAAAACATCCTAAATTAAATCCCCCCCATCGTACAGTCTGTCTTAAGGTGTAGGGGGGGGGTAAAATTTAAACTAATCAATCTTATGAAGTTGTTTAAGAAATTCCGATCGACTATTCGACTCAAATCGACAATGCTCTTTATGATTTAACGCCCTTTTCTTTTCCGAAAAGGCGGGAGCAATGTATCCCCACGTTGAATTTCGTGCAAAATAGATCACATAATTCACATTACTGTTTTCCCAGCGATTTTCTACGAGATGATCTTCACCACTTGCTTCGACCGTTTTTATTTGAATTCGATAATAATTTGGACCATCTGAAATTAATATATCCGTTTGATGCCCATTGTCTAACATGGGTGTAAACACTTGCCAACCATCATACATCAACCAACTAATCGCCATGCTTTCATAGCTCATATTTTTTAAGGTTTGATGAGTTTGCTCTTTCGTTTTAGTAGACCTTCTTGGCATAGCATTTCCTTATCATTTTTAAATAAATCTCCCCCCTACTTGCTTGGGTTAAGTTATTTAAACTACGAATTTAAGTCGGTTGATTTTGGCTTGGTTGAAAGGTAATCAAAGTAATAGTGCGATAAGGCAATCACACCCAACACAGGCGCAAACAATCCCAAAATGGGGAAGGTGCTTAATAGAAAAAACAGACCTAAGACCAACGTAGGAGACCAAGCGCCTAGTCCTTTAATTTCATTAAACATTTTCTCAGGCAAAATAACTTGCCCCACATCTAACACCAAGGCATACCTAAAAAAAAGAAAACCCAATAGCCAAAACCAAACAATATTGACTAGCGGAACAAACAACATGGGAAACGTTAATAAAAATAATAAAAGCAATAATAAACCAAACTTAAGCATCTTACCCAGCATGCCTAGCATGGTTCCGTGCCCTTTATACTCCACATTGGGGTAGTGTTTATCATGTACCACTTTCACCAAGCTATCGGTCATAAAGCCCGTAATAATCATGGCAAACAGTAAAATTAAGTAGCTACCTAATAAGATACCCAAAATACCAGCAACCACAGCAAATACCGCCGTTACAATCCACAATAGCAAAGCGCCCACAAACGGAATCGCCCCAATGGTTTGCTCCACCTCGGTACTCCAAGTGGTAACATCCATGACCATAGCATTGCCAGTCACAAAATCACTGAATAAGAAGACGCCAAACAGTCCATACCCTAAAACAGAGACTAAAATAATAGAGGCCAAAAAAGGAATGAATAACCGCCATAAAATGGCGGGTTCTTTTAAATCAGAAAGGGTTTTTAACAACAGGTCAAACATTATTTAATCCAGATAGACTTCACATTCATAAACTCACGAATCCCTTGCGAAGAGAGCTCACGGCCGTAACCCGAATTTTTTACCCCCCCAAATGGCATTCTTTGATCTGAAAAACTGGGGCTGTTAATAAAAGTCGCGCCCGACTCCATGCCACGCGCAATGGTTTCGGCCGTGGTTAGATCGTCGCTCCAGACTGAACCGCCTAAACCGTAGTTAATCGAATTAGCAATGCCTAGCGCGTGTGCTGGCTCCGTTGCCGAGAAGACCATCGCCACGGGTCCAAAAAATTCTTCACTGTACGCGGGCATATTGCTGGTGATGCCCGTTAAAATGGTGGGGGCATAATAACTGCCAGGGCGATCAAGCTGATAGCCGCCCGTCACTAACGTTGCACCAGCCTTAACCGCACTCATCACTTGCTCGTGCATCTCTTCTAATAAATCTTGACGAGACATGGGGGCTAAGGTGGTGCTGGCATCCATTGGGTCACCCGCCACAAACTTTGCTTCAATCGCTGTTTTAAACCCTTCCACAAACTCTTCAAAACGACTCTCGTCCACAATAAAGCGTTTGGCGGCAATACAACTTTGACCCATATTTAAAAAACGTCCTGCAACTGCACCATCAATCGCTGCTTTCATATTGGCACTGTCCAGTACAATAAAGGCATCCGCGCCCCCCAATTCTAAAACAGTCTTCTTTAACTCTGACCCTGCAACACTGGCAACTTTTCGCCCTGCATTTTCACTGCCCGTTAGGGTTACCGCTCTGACTGCTGGGTGGCGAATAACGCTTTCTACCATGCGTGCACCAATCATAAGGGTGGTAAAGTGGTAGTCAGGGAATCCCGCTTTTCGAAAGACCTCTTCTAACGCTAAAGCGCACTGTGGCACATTGGAGGCATGTTTTAAGATGGCAATATTCCCTGCCACTAACGCAGGTGCAGCAAAACGAAACACCTGCCAAAAGGGGTAATTCCAAGGCATTACCGCCAATACCACACCTAAAGGCTGATAGTTCACGTAACTTTTGGAACCATCTGTCTCCACCATTTCATCGGCTAAAAATTCAGGGCCTTTTTCAGCGTAATAGTCACAAACCTTGGCACATTTTTCAATTTCACCCTGTGCTTCAATAAAGGTTTTGCCCATTTCTAATGTAATCAATTCAGCCAACTGGTCGCTGTCATCACGTAGCACATTCGCAACACGCTTCATCATCGTACAGCGGTCTTCAATGGGGGTCAGCTGTGACCACTCTTTAAATTGGTAACCCGCTTGGGTAACCACGTCGTCTAATGTGGCTTGATCCCACGTTTCAAATGTACCTAATAACTCGCCGTTTGCTGGATTAATGGATTCCATTGCCATGAACTGCTCCTTGTTAAATGAGGGGGGGGGGGAATTTTTTATTAAATTCATAAAATAGCTTGTTGCGCCCAAGTGTTTGACAACATAAATCGCTCAGACAGTTCTAATATGCCCAGTTGCTCAAATTTAAGGTGACTGGATGATGCATCGAGTTGCTCTATCTGCTCAACAATCAACAGTGCGTCACCCATTGCGCCATGATGCTGAACCAAAGCGGCTTTTATTTCATTAGACAGGGGCATTTCCATCACAACATCTTCAAGAGGCACTTTAAAAAAAGCGCCTAAATTTGAGAATAAACCGACTAAGAAAAAACTTTCTTTATCCTTTGTATACTCTGTATCGGATGCCAAGCGCTCACAAAATTTAGCACGCGCCAGCGAACTGGTCAATAACTCTTTGGGAACACCTTCCATATTCGACAACATTAACGTATTTACCCAAAATTTTAAACGGTTTAAACCCAAATATCTTAAGGCATCCGAAATACTTTCAACCCGAATCGGAATCATGGCGGCGGGGTTATTGATGGCTTCTAATAACTTGTAACTCAAAGTAACATCTTGGCTAATCAGGTCTGATAATGTTTGAAAGCGCGTGGATGGCTCGTTAATTTTGGCAAGCAGCTCTAGCAAAACAAGACGATTTCCAGACAATTTTTTACCATTAATAATGGTGGGATGATTAAAGAAATACCCTTGAAAATAATCAAACCCTAATGTTTTTAACACCTGAAACTGCACTTCAGTATCCACTTTTTGGGCAATGACTTTAATTCCTTTCTGATGCAACGCATCAATCATTGACTTAAGCTCAATACTATTTTTATTCGTCGTATCTATTTTAACGTAATCACTGATACTCGCCAGTTTAGCGCAGGTTTTTGAATTAATAAATTCACCTAAGACAATACTTGACCCTAACTGCTTCAGCTCCTTTAAACTTCTTAAAAGAGGCGCGTTCCCTAAAGTATCACTAGAAATTTCTAACATAATAGGATGTAATTCATCAAAACGTGGCAAAAGCTCTTTACGGATCATTTGACTGGGTAAATGCACCATCGCAGCATGGTTGCCCACAATGGCTTGAAAGCCAATCGCTTCTTGAATGTTCGTAATTAAAGACTGCGTGGCTTGTAACGTTGCGTCACAAGTGGCGGTTAAGCCTTGATAAAATTGTAAATCATAAGCAAAAACATTCATGTAGCGATCTAAAACAGGTTGCCGGCCAATAAATACTTCTGACATATGTTTATTATCCTAAAAGCCCCATAACAATTCGATTCACTCCGAAAAAAGGTAATAGGGGGGGGGAGAATTATATTCGATCAAGCAAAAGACGTTATCTTGGCGTACTGTTAGAAAACCCACTTTCAAACTTACCTTGACGACACTTCAAATCATACACCATAAAAAAAGAATACACTAAATAATCTCACTTAAGCCCCGCTCTAAGGGGAAGTTCTGCATACCGCCTTAGTATTCTATCCCTAGCATTCTCTATTGAAACGTTGTAAGATTTTTAGTACTCCATTAGCTAGCTAATCCAGAAGAGTCTATGTGAAATACTTTATTTTTAAAGACCCCCTAAATTTATCCTACAAACAGCTAATTGCAGTATTTTTATCAAGCTGCCTAATACTTATCTTGGCTTTTATCTATGAAGCATCACAGCAATACAATACCGTTAAAAGTACGTTTAATGTAAACGTAGATAAGTTGAGTTTACAGCAACAACAAATTGAAAAACGAACCGATATTTTGCTCGATGCGCTATCCCAATACTATGCTACAAATTCAAAGCTCACCAATAATGAATTTGAACATTTTGCTAAAGGGCTATATAACCAAAGTTCAACCATTCATGCCATTGGTTTTGCTCCGTATGTACCCAAAAATAAAACCGCTAATTTTGAAAGCTTACAACTACAAAAAGGATTTAAATTCGTTCAGGTTCAAGCAAAAGGACTTTTTGAAGAAGAACTGTTAAACACCTCAAATTTCACGCTTCCAATCAGTCAAATTATTCCGCTTGATGCAGAGCACATGCCCTATCTAAGCGAAGACATGTTAACCTTGCCAGGAATTGCCAAACAATTTACAAAAGCAGTTCAAAACAATCAATCAAATATTGAATTACTACAATCCTCTCACTCTAAAACGTTTTACAGTTTAAGCTTTAGACCCGTATACCAAAGTGACCCTAATGAACTCTCCGATCAAGAACGGTTACAACAAGTCAAAGGGATCGTGTTTATTATCGTGCCCATTGAAGAGATCATTTTCAATAAGATTAAAAAACTCTTCTCACAATATAATATTTTTTTTAATACTTCTCTGTCTATTTTTAACAGCCCTTTTTTTAGTCAAATGACTTATCATCCCCATACAGAGAGCCCTTTACAATACCTATTAGAATTCCGTCTTTACAGCCCTTTTTCCTTAATTTCAACTCACTCAGAAACGCAACTTGATTTAGAGCAACACTGGTATCTCAAAAACTTAGCCGTAAAACCATTAATTTTTACGCTCTACATTACTCTCGCCAGCTATCTTGCAATCATCTTGTTTTCAATCATGGTATACCGCCATACTCGACACTTACAACTCACACAAATACGTCTAACACGTATTATTGCCACCTCACAAGAAGCCGTGATTGTAACGAATAAAGAGGGGATTATTAAAATATGGAACCCCGTTGCCATTCAACTTTTTGGTTACTCAGAACAAGAAGCAATTAACCAACAGATCATTGAGCTTATTTGTGACCACACAAAATCCCCACTCAAAAAAGAACCAAAACAGCCATTTTTAGAGGTTTTTGGACTCAACCAAGCAGACTCTAACAAGCTAAAACAAGAGCGACAACTGATTACACGTGCAAATAAAAAAATCACCGCCGAAGTAGCAACCTCAATCATTAACAACCCCAAAAAATTAGATGATATTGAGGTCAGTTTTTTTATCAAAGACATCACCTACCAACGTCAAACCGAAGCTGAAATTAAACAATTAGCGTACTTTGACCCGCTCACAAAACTCGAAAATCGAACTTATTTTAAAAGCCAAGTGGAAAAAATCATTCAAGACTCCCCCACCTCTTTTGCAATTTTATTTTTAGATTTAGATGGGTTTAAACAAGTAAATGACTCATTAGGACACAGCATAGGAGACGAGCTACTCGTTGTTATTGCAAAAAGAATTGTCAACTCACTAAGACAATCTAAACAACAAACACACATCTGTCGCTTTGGCGGCGACGAGTTTGTCTTAATGCTTAGAGGCGTCACCGAAGAACAGGCCGCTCAAGTTTCACTACGTCTGTTAAAAAAGCTCGAACGCTTAGTTAAACTTAAAAATGATGAATTAAAAATTTCTGGCAGTATTGGTATTGCACTCTACCCAAATCATGGACATGATGTAGATACCTTATTGCGACATGCCGATACTGCAATGTATCAGTCCAAAAATGCTGGAAAAAACACCTACTCACT
>JAMOLY010000108.1 GCA_027068835.1 Thiomicrorhabdus sp.
TAAAATATAAGCGATGGTTAATTCATAAAAAGGAGAAAACAATGCCTGTTGCAAAAAAAATTATCAATTCTGTTTTGGGTCAAGACCTAAATGAAAAAGAGTGCGAGATCCTTGCAAAAGCCGTTAAAATTCACAAGGTCGCAAAAGGAGATATCTTATTTGATGCGGGTTCAAAGGATGAGACCTTGTACATCTTAGTCTCAGGAAAGCTCGAAGTCTTAAAGATGCTCACCGCAGACAAGTCGCTCTCTATTGATACACTTAAAGAAGGCGCCATGACGGGAGAGTTAAGCTTTTTAGATGGTAACCCGCACTCCATGCGTTTAATTGCCAAAAAAGACAGCGAAGTCCTTATGTTACAACGTAAAAAATTTGAGGAAATGATTGAGAAACACCCTCACCTAACCTTTAACGTGATGCGCTCTATTTTGCGTTATTCCCATAAATTGCAACGCAAAATGAATACTAAATACCTAGAAATGCACCGTATGATTCAAAACCAATACACTGCGCAATATTAAACCCATTCAAAACAAAAAAAGGGGGGGGGATAAAAATCCCCCCCCCTTATCCTACAAATTGTAATGTTTGTAATCGTTTAATCAAACTGACACATTACAACAGCAATGCATTCAACCCATTTAAATTTTCTCCCCCCCCTCTTTTTTAAGTGCGTTCCACACATAAATCGCATAGACCGATAAGCTCAATGCAATCATCCAGATCACGCTGTCTGATTCAACCAAGCTCGATGAAAATACCACCAGTACTGCCACAGGGGCTAACCATTTCAAATCCAGTAGCAACCAGTTTATCCAAGGTGCCTTCAGATCAATTTGCGCTTGAACCTGATCCTTTTTCATAACCCACGCCATAAAGACCGCCATCAATAATCCGCCCAATGGCAACATAATATAAGACGTAAGGTAATCAACCGAGCCAAAGAAAGTACGCTCCCCTAAAAAGTGAACGTCCTGCCAAGCGTTAAATGACAATACCGTCCCTACTCCTAGAGTCCAGATAATCCCGCCTAAAATCCAAACGGCCTTCTCTCGTTTAATGCCCCAGTTTTGATCAAACCAACTCACGACAGGCTCAATTAATGAGATGGCCGAACTCAAAGCCGCCATGACCACCAAAGCAAAAAACAGCGTGCCAAAAAACCAACCGCCCGCCATTTGACCAAACGCGACGGGTAAGGTTTCAAATAACAGACCTGGCCCCGAGCCAGCTTCCAGCCCGTTTGCAAACACGATTGAAAAAATAACCAAACCAGCAATTAACGCAATCGCGGTATCTGCAAAGGCAATCCATAAGCTGGCTTTTACAATTGAGCCTTTTTTAGACAGATAAGAACCGTACACCATCATGGTTCCCAGCCCGATACTCAAAGTGAAAAAGGCATGCCCCATGGCAATCAGAACCGATTCCCATGTTAATTTTGAAAAGTCCGCAGCAAACAAGAAGTTAAAACTTTGACCAAAGGCTCCCGTGGTGGTGGCGTAGCCCAACAGCACCAATAAAATCAACAACAACGCAGGCAACATTAAACTGATCGCTTTCTCTAAGCCCTGCTTCACCCCTTTCGAGACAATGTAAATCGTTGCCAAGCTGACAACGGTATGCCAGAACAACAGTTCATACGGGCTGGCCATTAACCCTTCAAAGTGTGTACCAGCCTCACTCGCGGTGATGTCCACAAACGCACCCGAAATACTTTGCACAAAATACGACACCGCCCAACCAGCAATCACCGTATAAAACGATAAAATCAATGCACCTGCTAACACCCCATTTAGCCCTAACAATGCCCACAGTCGGCTCGCGCCATTTTCTCGTGCCAAATTGGACATTGCTTGAACGGGATTGGCCTTTCCTGCTCGACCCAGTGCAATTTCAGACATTAAAACAGGAATGCCTATCAACAAAACGCACGCTAAATACACTAGAACAAATGCACCGCCACCATTTTCACCAGTAATGTAGGGAAACTTCCATAAATTCCCCAAACCCACTGCTGAACCCACCGCTGCCAAAATAAAAACAGTCTGAGAAGACCATGCATCGGTCGAAAGTTTTAACTGCCCCATTGATTCTTCCTTTATAATGAAAAAATTATTGGACTCATTATACACAAGACCCTTATGCACATTCAGGCCAACTACTCATTATTACCCCACAATACGTTTCAAATAGACGTTAAAACCCAATACTATATTGAAATTAATCGCCAAAGTGACATCCTAACCCTTAGAACCGACCTAAAACTCGCCTCACTGCCTTGGCGCATTATTGGCGGCGGCAGCAATTTACTGTTTACTCACGACCTTGAAGGCGTCACCATTCGCTGTACCTTTAAAAAAATAACGGTG
>JAMOLY010000109.1 GCA_027068835.1 Thiomicrorhabdus sp.
AGCCTCAACACACGCCAATGATGCAGCAATTTCTGCGCATTAAGTCCGAAAATCCTGAGCTTTTATTGTTCTATCGCATGGGAGACTTCTACGAATTATTTTTTGACGATGCAAAGCGTGCCGCAGAAATTTTAAACATCACATTAACCGCACGTGGTAAGGCAAATGGCGAGCCGATACCTATGGCGGGCATTCCTTACCATGCGGCAGAGCAATATTTACCTCGTCTCCTCAAGCAAGGAATATCTGTTGGAATTTGTGAGCAAATTGGTGACCCTGCCACCTCAAAAGGCCCTGTTGAGCGTAAAGTTGTACGTATTCTTACACCTGGCACTGTCACCGATGATTTTTTATTAGAGGAGCGACGTGATAACTTACTGATAGCTGTTTCTAGTTTTGGCAACAACTACGGCATTGCCTGCATCGACTTAAGTAACGGACGATTCAATGTTCAACAAGTGGAAGACCATCCAACACTTGTTAATGAAATTGAGCGTTTGCGCCCTGCTGAAATATTAATTCAGGAAGATTCTTTTTTGGCCGATGGCTCTAAGACACTACCATCTGAAAACTACCCCATCACCCAACGCGCCCCTTGGCATTTTGATGAGGAAACTGCACGCTCACTGCTACACAAGCAACTCGGCACGCATGATTTAGCAGGCTTTGGTTGTGACGAGTTGCCCGCGGCTATTATTGCCGCAGGTGCGCTATTGCAATATGTAAATGAAACCCAGCGTACAGCCCTGCCACATATCAATAGTATGCAAGTTGAAAGCTCAGACGACGGCATTATTCTTGATGCCGCTAGTCGTCGTAATTTAGAGCTTGAGCGTAGCTTAATGGGTGACCATAAAAATACGCTGATCTCCGTTTTAGATAATACTGCTACCAGCATGGGCGCACGTTTACTCAGCCGTTGGTTAAACAAACCTTTGCGTGATCAAAATGTTTTGCGTAATCGCCACCAAGCGGTTGAGAGTTTAATTTCGCAATACCATTACGAAACACTGCATGAATCTTTACGTCATGTCGGTGATATTGAACGCATAATTTCACGTATTGCGCTGGGTTCTGCGCGCCCACGTGATTTATCGACTTTACGTGGTTCGCTCAAAACCGTTCCCGAGCTACACGGTGTTTTACAGCCGATTGATAATCCGCACATTCAAACGCTACAAAATAAGATTGGTTTGCATGAAGATTTGGTCGTCTTGCTTGATAAGGCTGTTATTGAAAACCCACCTGTATTAATTCGCGACGGTGGCGTAATCGCCGAGGGTTACGATGCTGAGCTGGATGAGCTACGCAACCTCAGCAAAAACTCTGACCAGTATTTACTTGATTTAGAAACGCGTGAAAAAGAGCGCACAGGCATTGCCAGTCTTAAAGTTGCTTATAACCGTGTGCATGGTTTTTACATTGAAATACCACGCACGCAAACGGAAAATATTCCGCCTGAATACATTCGTCGTCAAACACTCAAAATGGCAGAACGCTTTATATTGCCTGAGCTAAAAGAGTTTGAAGATAAGGTATTGTCAGCGCGCGAACGCTCATTATCACGTGAAAAAGCACTGTACGAAAACTTGCTCAAAGAGCTGGCGCATCACATTTTACCCTTACGTGAAACTGCCCAACATATTGCCGAACTTGACGTTATCAGCAACTTTGCCGAACGTGCCGTAATTAATAATTACGCGCGCCCAACACTAACTGATCAAGCAGGTATTCAAATCACCGCCGGTAGACATCCCGTGGTTGAAAATACTTTGGATAACCCTTTTGTGCCTAATGATTTAGTGATGGATGATAATCGTAGAATGCTAATGATCACGGGGCCAAATATGGGTGGTAAATCAACCTATATGCGCCAAATTACTTTGATTGTACTTATGGCACATATCGGCTGTTATGTTCCTGCAGAATCTGCTGTCATCGGCCCCATCGACAGAATTTTTACCCGTATTGGCGCGCACGATGATTTAAGCACAGGGCGCTCTACCTTTATGGTCGAGATGACAGAAGCGGCAAATATCCTCAATAATGCCACAGAAAACTCACTGGTATTAATGGATGAAATTGGCCGAGGCACTAGCACTTTTGATGGTTTATCACTCGCGTGGTCATTTGCTGAGTTCTTGGCGATTCAAAAGAAAGCATTCACATTATTTGCTACACACTACTTTGAGCTAACCGCCCTGCCCGAAAAAATCAGCACCATCGCCAATGTGCATATTAATGCTATTGAGCATGGTGATAAAATCGTGTTTTTACACAGCGTAAAAGATGGTCCTGCCAATCAAAGCTATGGTTTGCAAGTAGCGCAGTTGGCGGGGGTGCCTAAAAATGTAATTGCTCAAGCACGT
>JAMOLY010000110.1 GCA_027068835.1 Thiomicrorhabdus sp.
ACTACCAGCTAGACCCTGGCAGAAACATGGGCAAAACTAATCCGCTGAATGATAAAGACATGGCGGAGTTTGTAGAGTTGCAAAAGACCATGCCAGAGACGGAAAAGTCTTGGAATATTAAGGTGGCTGATATTGATGAAGCGACTTGTGATTTGAGTGTTAAGAATCCTAATTTGCCTGAGGAGGCTCCGCTTCGGGAGCCTGAGGTTATCTTGGAGGAGATGGTGGCTTTGGATAAAGAGACTGCTGGGCTTTTGGAAAGTATTCGGGAGCTTTTGTGATAACTGACCCGTGCCCTTCGACTCCGCTCAGGGAACTCCTTCATAATTCTATTAACCCTCGGAGCCTGAGCGGAGTCGAAGGCGGTGGTAAATGAGTGGCTGGATATACATCCTGCAATGCTCAGATAACAGCTACTACACAGGAAGCACCAACAACCTAGAAGTACGCTTAGCTCAACACCAAAATGGCAAAGGTGCAAACTACACAAAAAAACGCTTACCCGTAAAACTAGTATTCAGCCAAGAGTATAAACGTGTTGATGAAGCTTTCTATGTAGAAAAGCAAGTACAAGGCTGGAGTCGCAAAAAGAAACAGGCTTTGATTGAAGGAAAGTTTGATCAATTACCTGAATTGGCTCAATGTAAGAATGAAAGCCATAGTGGTAATCGTTCCACCTCACCCTTCGACTCCGCTCAGGGGGCGGTTACAGACGACCTTGCTTCAACCAAAATCAATGCCCACCAAAAACCTCAAACCAGTTCCCTGAGCGGAGTCGAAGGGCACGGCAAACAAAGCACAAACAACAAGGAGGACTCATGAAAACAGGTTGGAAAACTGTCAATCTTGACACTGTTTGTAATTTGGTAGGTGGCGGAACACCTTCAAAATCCAAACAGGAATATTATACAGGGGATATACCTTGGGCTACTGTACGAGATATGAATGTAGATTTTCTTGAGAAAACTGAATTAAGTATTACAGAGCAAGCTGTTAACGAAAGTTCTACAAATATTATTCCCAAAGGCAATGTTATAATTGCTACAAGAGTTGGACTTGGAAAAGTCTGTGTCTTAAACCAAGATACTGCGATAAATCAAGATCTTAAAGGAGTCATACCCAAAGATAACCTTGTTTCATCAGAATTTATTTTTTGGTGGTTTAAAAATATTTCTGATGAAATTATTGATGCAGGCACTGGTTTGACAGTACAAGGGGTTAAATTACCATTTGTAAAAGAATTACAAATTCCATCACTCTCCCTCACCGAACAAAAACAAATCGTAGCCCTATTAGACCAAGCCTTTAAAGCTATTGATCAGGCACAGCAGAATATTGAAAAAAACATCGCCAATGCCAAAGAGCTTTTTCAATCTAAGCTTAATGCAATATTTTCACAGACTGGGGAAGGTTGGGAGGAACGGACGCTGCACGATTTAATTTCAATCCGTCATGGGTATGCCTTCAAAAGCAAAGACTTTACGACAAACTATGAAGGAACTAATCCTATAGTTTTAACCCCTGGAAATTTCTCCGAAGATGCAAAGCTCTACTTTACAATAAAAAACACAAAAAGATGTATTTCAGATTTCCCCGTTGATTATAAATTTGAAGAAGGGGAGCTGGTAGTTGTAATGACTGACCTATCAAGCAAAATGAAAATACTTGGGAAACCCGCAGTAATTAATTCTAATAATATTTTGCATAATCAACGAATTGGCAGAGTTATTTTCAAGAGTGACGATATAGAAAGAGATATTTTATATTATTATTTTCAGTCTAAGCCATACCTTGAAGAAATAAAGAATACAGCAACAGGTACGATGGTTCGACATACAGCACCCAAAAGAATTTTAGAAAATACCATTTCTTTTCCAACATCTAAGGAACAACAGCAAAAAACAATTGCTCTGCTAAAGGACCTCAGAGCTTTTATTGAGAACCTTGAAAATAAATATAGGAAAAAACTCATCAACCTCGAAGAACTAAAAAAATCCATCCTACAAAAAGCCTTTAATGGCGAGTTGACCTAAGCAACCCTCCGCATCGTCATTCTGGCGTAGGCCAGAATCCATGCTCGAAGCAACGTGCAGTCGTTGAACATGGATACCGGCCTGCGCCGGTATGACGGGAGGGGGCTTTGGTATGACGGAGGGGTGCTTGGCATAACGGGAGGGGGCTTGGTATGACGTGACTTTTCTTGGTATGACAGGCTTAGAAGCATCAAAATAACCCTGAATATAAATCACACCAATCAGGGTTTTGCTCTTCGATTCTTTTTATTTTCCAGTCACGTTTCCAGTTTTTAATGGCTTTTTCACGCTTTATTGCTGATTCCATCGACTCATGCTGTTCATACC
>JAMOLY010000111.1 GCA_027068835.1 Thiomicrorhabdus sp.
CAAACATCTCGTTTAAACTATAAAGGTGACAATATTAGCGAGACGATTCAATCCATTGAGATCGATCTCTACGCCTCAGAAGTTGACCACTTAATGGATAACTACAGTTTTCGTCCAACCCCCCTAGCTTCTCAACTCGAAGCCCCCTCGAATGTCAAAACCACTGGAGTAAAAATTCAGTTAAGCAGCCAAGTGCATCGCACAACTTTAAACTATGGTTTGCAAATGGAGTTACTTGAAAAAACAGCCTTAGTTCAACGCCCAACAGGTGTGAGCATTTTTAATTTATGGCCAGATACAAAGAGCACCACCAACAGTGTTTTTTTAGAAGGAATTACCACCTTAGCAGCACGGCAAAAACTCATTACAGGATTACGTTATGAAAATGTAACCACCGAAGCCAAAGAGGCATTTGCGACAACGGATGCAGGAAACAGCGCTTACGATTTATACAACAACACCTACAGAAGCTACTCAGGCCAAACCAAAACAGATGACAACAATTTAAACGCTCTGTTACGCTATGAACACACCTTTAACAAAAATATTAACGCTTTTATTGGACTCAGCCGAACCCACCGAAGCCCTGATGCGACAGAACGCTATATAGCGCGTGGCGGCATGGCACAATGGGTAGGTAATCCTGATCTAAAGCCTGAAACGCATAATCAACTGGACATTGGGGTCTCGCAAAAAAATACAAGTAGCCAGTGGGGAGTCTCTGCTTATTACGATGCAATTGAAAACTATATATTAAGGGACTTTGCTCAAAATCAAACGGCTGACGTAACACTAACAGGAACCCATAATATCTACCTCAATAAAGATGCCACAATTTATGGTCTAGAAGCCTCAGGACAGCATAAGCTCTCTTCTCACTGGTTAATCGGAGCAAATGCAAACCTAACCAAAGGCCGTAACACAACTGATAACCGTAATTTAAGTAATATCGCCCCCCTATCAGGCGCACTGTTTGCACAATACAGGGCTAATAACTGGAATGCAGGTGCTCGTGTAAACCTTGCGGCAGAACAAACTGAAGTCAATAAAGCCTATGGAGAGCTAGAAACCCCAGCATGGACCACGATTGACCTGTATGGAAACTATCAACTCAACCAAAAAGTGAACCTGTCATTAGGCGTAGACAACCTCTTTGACCATGCCTACCAGAACTACTTAAATCGTGCCGATGCCGTATCAAGTAGCACCTTTAAAGTCTATGAGCCAGGCCGTGCCATTTGGGCAAAATTGAGTGCCAAGTTTTAAATTACAATTTCTGACTTGCCCCACTGTTTTATAACTGGCACAATGTAAACAAATTTATATTGTGCCTCTTTACAGGATTTTCCTTTTCATGACCAACACTCAAAAAACAGTCAGTATTGGCTTATCACTCTTCGGAGCACTCTTACTTGCTTGCTTATTCTATCTCTTTATTGAACCCACAAAAGACACGGAAAAAAATCCCCCCCCCCCTCAAGCCATTACCTCTGAAAAACCTACGGGCGGTAATTTTACCCTTACGGCACTTGACGGACAGCACAGCTTATCTGACTTTAAAGATAAACTGGTTCTCTTATATTTTGGTTACACCTACTGCCCTGATATTTGCCCAACCGATTTAGGCAACTTATCCATGGCATATCAACATTTAACCGATGCTGAAAAATCAAACATTCAAATACTCTTTGTTACCGTTGATCCAGCCAGAGACACGGCAAAGCGTATGGCAGAATACACACAATACTTTAATGCCAACATAATTGGTTTAACAGGAACAGAGCAAAAAATTGCGGCCGTAACCCAAAAATATGGCGCCGTCTACTTAAAACCCGAACAAGAAAACAAAGAAAACTACACAGTAGACCACTCTGCTTTTATTTACGTGATTGATAAAAACGGACAACTGCAAACTCAGCTTCCACACGCCATCTCTCCTCAACAAATTCAAAACACTATTCGAACGTATTTAACACAGGATAAAACGCCATGATTCATCATTTAAAAACAACCACTTGCGCCCTAACATTAGGGTTGGTTACAGCACTTTCCAGTACGCAACTGTTTGCCGATCAAGCCAAGCACATTGAAGTAAGTGATCCATTCACCCGTGAAATGCCCCCAGGATCTCCTGCTACCGCAAGCTTTATGACGCTTAAAAACAGCAGCGATCATGCCATTAAGTTAGTTAAAGCGAGTACACAAGTCTCTAAAAAAGCCGAGCTTCACACCCATATCAATGATAACGGTATGATGCAAATGCGTGAAGTGCCATTTTTTGAAATTCCAGCCCATGGGCAAACTCAGTTACAACCAGGGGGAAACCATATCATGCTTATCTCTCCTATTCAGCCCATTCAAGCTGGCAAAACCGTTTCGGTTACGCTTACCTTTGAAGATGGCAGCTCTAAAAATGTTACGATGCCCGTTAAGTCTGTCATGAATATGGGAATGAAAAATGGCAATCACGATGACCATAGTCACCATCACCACTAAATTAAAGGTTTTTTTATGCTAAAAACAACCGCTACTCTAGCGCTTATTATCAGTAGTGTAATAAGCAGTGCCGCCACAGCAACCGATACCACTGTGGAGCCTTCTGTGTTAGAACGCACGGGTCCATTTGCACACGTAGACACGCTTAAACTGTGCCTTGATTACCACAGTTTAAGCCAAGACGATGCACGTAAGCAGTACAAAAAGGAATTAGACTATCGTGCGCAACTCAGCACTAAAGACCACCAATTAATCGACCAAAACCAAGTCGAAAACAGCATGACTCGTTGTGGCATGTACATGGCGCTTGGCAGCCCCATTAGAGAGCAATCTCGTCAAATTCGTCCAATGACCTTCAAAACCGTACATATCTACCCCGATAAATACTACGTCTCACAATCGGGGATGATTGTCGAAACATTGGATAGAAAGGCAGGCTCCTTACCTCCTCAGCTCATTCCAACAGTACCTAAGGTGGTTCCACCGCCCGTAGCACCGAAACATTAACTTGCTTGTGGGTTTTACAGGGTAAAAAGAAGAATGGTAGATAACGTGGTACGTTAGCTCAGGACTAGGGGGAACAAGATGAATTAAGCTTGCTCAAAGAATGGGGCTCTAACTCAACGACGCTTCAACCAGTGCCTCTTCAGCCTCTAGCTGTTCCTGAAGCTCTAACCACTCCATTTCATAGGTTTCAATCGCTTGCTCACAGACGGCTTGTTCTTTGAGACATTTTGCCAGTTTTTCTTTATTGTTGGCCTCGTACAGTGTGTTGTCTTCCATCATGGTGTGCAATTTGGCTTGCTGGGTTTGTAGGGTTTCGAGCTCTTTATCTATTTTTTTAATGGCTTGTTTAATCGGCTTTAAACGCACTTCAGCTTGCTTTCGCTGTTGTGCGCTGGCTTGTCTGCTCTGTTTTTTGGTTTGCCCCTGTTTTTGAGGTTTGGCGGCACTGGCTTGCTCTTTTAAGGTTTTGAGTCGCATTTGCAAATAGGCGTCTAAATCGCCCATAAAATGCGATACTTTGCCTTGATGTACCCACCAGTATTGGTCGGCAATACTCGCCAACAGGTGTTTATCGTGCGTGACGATAATCAGCGCCCCATCAAAGTCTTGCAATGCCATATCGAGCGCATCTCGGGTGTCCATGTCTAGATGGTTGGTTGGCTCATCCAATATAATTAAATTGGGTTTTTGATAGACAATGATTGCGAGTGCTAAACGGGCTTTTTCGCCCCCTGAAAAATGCTTGATTGAGTCCAAACACTGCTCATTAGAAAAGCCAAAACTGCCTAAAAAGTTACGCGCCTCTTGATCGCTTGGTGGGTCTGGCAACATAAGCAGATGTTGCAGAGGACTTTTTTCATAGATTAACGATTCCAGTTGGTGTTGCGCAAAATAGCCAAATTTTACCCCCCTACTGATTTTAACCTTGCCACTTTCGGGGGGTAAATCGCCCACCAACAGTTTAATTAAGGTCGATTTACCGGAACCATTAACCCCTACAAGTCCAATACGGTCTCCAGCACGTAAAACCAGATCCACCTCTTTTAGAATCGTATTTTGTGCATACGAAAAGCCGACGTGATTCAAACTTAACATGGGATCGGGTTGGTGCTGGGGGGGAGAAAATTTAAAGGTAAACGGATTACTGGCCTGTACCGCCGCCACCTCTTCCATGCGCTCTAGGGCTTTTACACGGCTTTGGGCTTGTTTGGCTTTACTGGCTTTGGCTTTAAAACGCTCGATAAAGCTTTTAAGGTGCTGCATCTGCTGTTTTTGTTTGTCGTGCAACGCTTGTTGTTGCATGAGTTGTTCGTTTCGCTGACGTTCAAACGAAGCAAAATTACCCGAATAAAAATCAATTTTTTGTTGATGAATGTGTGCGATGCCTTGCACCACTTGATCTAAAAAATCACGATCATGCGAGATGATTAAAATAGCCCCCTGATAGGACTTTAACCATTGAATGAGCCACGCCACCGCTTCGATGTCTAAATGGTTGGTGGGCTCGTCCAGCAACAGCAAATCGGAGCGTTGCATTAAGGCTCTAGCTAACTTTAACCGAACTTGCCAACCCCCTGAAAATTCAGAAATTTTCTTTTCAAAATCAGCCTCACTAAACCCCAGACCATACAGCAATTGACGCGCGTTATTGGGCACGGCAAACCCGTCTATTTTATCCAATAGATCGTAAGCTTGCACCAATGCATCATGGTCTTCCGTTGCCTCTGAAGCCGCTACTTGTTTTTGCGCTTCGGCGTATTTGGTGTCGCCAAAACAGACATAATCCAGTGCGTTTAAATCAAGCTCTTTGACCTCTTGCTCGACACTGCCAATCAGCCAATTGGTAGGAATGGCAACGTGACCTTCGTCTACCGAATGTTCACCCAATAGGGTTTTAAACAGCGTGGTTTTTCCCGTTCCGTTTTGACCAATTAGCCCGATTTTTTGCCCCGGATGTACATTGAGGGTAGCGCCTTGAAACAGTAATTTTGTGCCTGCTCGAATGGATAGGTTTTGCAGTGACAGCACGTTTAAAATACCTCTTGAAGATGACCGGCAGAAAGGCGAAACTGCCGATCCATTTTGCCCGCCAAGACTAAATCGTGGGTGACAATCACCAATGCGGTATTAAGCTCTTGGTTTAACTCAAGCAGCAGTTGAAACACCTGCTCTGCGGAAGCATCGTCCAAATTACCCGTCGGCTCATCGGCTAAAATGCATTTAGGTTGTGTAATTAAAGCACGAGCAATGGCCACTCTCTGACGCTCTCCGCCCGATAGTTCGCTGGGTTTATGTTGCACTCGATCGGCCAAACCCACACGTTCAAGCAACTGTTCTGCTTTAATTTGTGCTTCTTTTGCGGGCATTCTTCTCACCCTCAGCGGCAACATCACATTTTCTAATGCCGTTAGCTCGGGGAGTAGATGATGAAATTGATACACAAAGCCCATGTACTGATTACGCAATCGCCCCCGACGTGTATCATTTTCTTTTGAAAAAGAGTGGTTATTTAACAAAACTTGTCCGTCATCTGGCTGATCTAACCCCGCTAAGATATGCAATAAGGTACTCTTTCCCGAACCCGATGCACCTACAATGGCCACTTTTTCTCCAGCTTGTATCGCTAAATTTACATCGGTAAAAACAGTGGTTTGCACCGCCGCCTCTTGAAATGATTTAGACAACCCTTTTGCTTCTAATACAGCTTGTAATTCACTCTTACTCATAACGTAATGCCTCGGCGGGTTGAAGTTTTGCGGCTTTAAATGCGGGGTACAATGTGGCCAATAGCGTCAACACAAAGGCCAACCCCGTCACCGACCAAACATCGCTCCACTCTACCTTAGACGGCACGCTGCTAATGTAATAAACGTCCGCAGGGAAAAACTCAATGCCTAATAGGGTTTCGATAAAAGGAATAATCACATCAATATTAAAGGCCAAACTCAACCCCCCTGCCAAGCCCATTAACGAACCTAATACACCAATGACCAGCCCTTGAATAATAAAAATAAGCTGAATACTGCCCGGTGAGGCACCAATGGTTCTAAGCACCGCAATGTCGCCCTGTTTGTCGGTGACCACCATCACCATGGTGGAGACGATGTTAAAGGTGGCTACCATAATAATCAGAGCAAGCACAATAAACATCATGCGTTTTTCCATTTCAATGGCTCTAAAAAAATTGGCGTGTTGCTGAGTCCAGTCGCGTAAATACAAGGTTTTGTCGGCGACCTTTGCCAACTGATTTTTGACCTTACCCACCAGAAACATATCGTCCAGTTTTAACTGCAAAGCACTGACTGAATCGCCATATTTAAAGACTTTTTTGGCATCGTCAATGTGAATAATTGCCAAACCGCTGTCGTATTCGTGCATTCCCGCTTCAAAGATTCCCACCACGGTAAAGCGTTTAATGCGCGGCACCATGCCTACGGGAGAGATGGTTCCTTGCGGGGCAATGAGCGTGATCTTATCGCCTAACACAACTCCTAAACTCATTGCCAGCTCACTGCCTAAAATCATGCGGTATTTTTTAGGGGCTAAATCGGCCAATTGACCCTCTTCCAGCATTTTACTGTCGATGTCTGCCACGCTGTTTTCCAACTCTGGCAATACGCCTCTAATTTGCACCCCTTTTACCTCACCCGCATGGCTTAACATACCCTGCTCCATAATATTGGGCGCGGCACCTGTCACATGCGGTTGATTAATCATTTGATTGTAGAGTGAATCCCAATCCTCTAGCCGATTGTTCTGTTCATTAATGGTCATGTGGGCGGTCATGCCCAAAATACGGTCTCGCAGCTCTTCTTGAAAGCCATTCATAATCGACATAATGGTAATGAGCGCCGTCACCCCCAGCGCAATCCCCACCATTGACGAGAAGGAGATAAATGAAATAAAGCCATTACGCCGTTTGGCGCGAGTGTATCGCAACCCTAAAAACAGCTCATAAGGAAGTTTAAACATATACTGCGTTAACCTTTTTTAAACCCGCTCAAATTGATAAGGGGGGGGGGAAATAATTTATCTGTGTTCGTCCGAGTCTTGCTTATGAATCGGGTTAAAGACGGGCAGACTGTAATGGGTCACAATGGCCAAAATACGTAAGCTAAAGACCACCACAATGCATAAAATTACCGCCACTTCTTGCTGTTCAAAAAAGCCTGTGGCTAAAACCATTACGCTGGCTCCCATAAAACTTGCGGTCGCGTAAATTTCTTTACGAAAGATCAGCGGTACTTCGCCCACCAGTACGTCTCGAATCACCCCGCCTGCCGCACCGGTCATAATCGCGGTCATAATAATAATGGGGTCACTCAAACCTAAGTCCATCGCTTTTTGCGCCCCTATGGCGGTAAACACCGCCAATCCAAGTGCATCCAAATACAACAAAAACTGCATGGGTGCGGTTTTAAACTTGGCGTAAAAAAACATAAACAGAGCGGCAACCACCACAATGTAAATATAGATCGGTTGGGTGACCCAAAAAACGGGTTGATCCAAAATTAAATCGCGCAATGTACCGCCACCAATGGCCGTCACCATCGCAATCACCACCGCCCCAAACAGATCCAACTGCTTACGACTGGCCGCCAGCAATCCCGTGATGGCAAATACCACCGTGCCGAGTAAATCCAGTGAGCTGATCGTCATATCAAAATTCATGCGCACATTATAGAGAGTCTTAGGGTAAAAAGACAAAAAAGAGGTAACGAGAGAGTATGGAAGAAAAATCACAACAGAGATCACACACAAAAGCCTCTGATTTAATTAAAAATCAGAGGCTTAGGATCAAAATATTAAGCTGTATTTATGAGGCCTTTTTAACCGCACCACTTCAGCTTGCCCGCTGAATATAATTATTAGGCGGTATATTTGGTTTAGTTCTACAAAGTCCACTTTCCAACATTAGTTGAATGACTTCATCATAGGTTAGAGCATGCTCAATTCCAAAGGATTCAGGGAAATAGCTAGAACCGTATGTCATACCAGGAACCAAATTGGCTTCAATAAAAAAGTAATCTCCTGATGTATTAGATCTAATATCCATTCTGCCAAAGTCCCTTACTCCTAAAGTCAAGAATGAATCAATAGCAAGCTTTATCACCTTATTTTTTACTTCATCATCTTCGATTAATTTCAGCTCTTCTAAATCATCTTTTTTTACCTTTTCTCCTAAAATTCTAAGCCCATTTTTTGATTCTGGAGGGATAACTTCGATCGGAGAAATAATGAGTTCATTATTTGATGTATTTATTATTGAGACGGTGAACTCACGCCCATCCAAATACTCCTCTACCAAAATGGGCGAGTTAAATCTGCGATATAGCGACAATACTTTACTTTCAAACTCTGAATAATTTGTCACGAAAGAGGAATCATCAATTCCATTTCCATTCGCGGCATCTGTCGGTTTTAAAAATAATGGAAATTTAATCAAAAGTTCACTTGTACATCGATACTGCCCAGGAATTGCCGTAAAATATCGAGCCGTTTTAATCCCTTTATTTGCTAAATATAATTTAGCACTAATCTTATTGGAGTCAAACTTCAATACATCTCTTGATGAGCCAGTAAAATTAATTCCATACCGAGAAAAATATTCACTTAACCAAATATTATCTCTATTTTGAAGCGAAATATATTTCGCTGCTAAAACCACTAAATCTGGTTTTCTCTTAACAATAGACTCCAAGTCTAGCTTACATTGACATATATTCAGTTTTACTTCATAACCCAACCGTTTAATAGACTCAAATACACTGTCGCAAGCCTTGAGGGTTCCAAATCCAGTTTCGTTCAAATCCTCATTTTGAGTTGTTACTATTTCAATTTTCAATACTTGTTTCCTTAATTATTTTCAAAGTTTTGGTCTATATATTCACGCCTAACCACCGCCATAACTGGAAAACCATGTAATGAATTGTCCGTGTTGATGGTTCTTGCTATGCCATAGTTTTCAATTTCAGTGAACCAATTTAATTTCTAAATGACAACCAACGGCATCTGCATATTTTTTAAGTGTCGTAATTGAAGGTGAATGACGACCGCTCGTCAATGACGACTCTAATCGAGCAATTGCTGGAGGTTTAGTTCCCATGCGTTCAGCCACCTCTGCTTGGCTTAAACCAGCATCATTACGAGCTTTTAGCATTTCTCTCAACAAATTGAACTCAGGCTTCAATGCTTCATATTCCTCTTGGACAGATTGATTTTCTAACGCTTTTTCTTTCATTTGACTATAATTCATTACTCAATACCTCCTTCTTTCTCTGAGTTGCCAACTTTAATCATTTCTTTAGAATTTCTGATATTTTTTTAATAAACACATCTAGAATGGCGATTTATTTTCCAATTTTTGCGCAATAGAATACTCGTGCTATTCCTTCCTTGCTTTTTACTCACAGTCTAAACAAAGTATCATCGACAGGGCTTTGTATATGTGGCATACCAAGATTAAAATCTGTTAGATGGAGTAGCGTACTAAAAGCCCTGCTGGAAGCTTAAACTTCTCTTTTCCGAGTTTAATTTTATTCGGCCGAATATAACATATATGTTATTTATCTTCAAGGTTTGTTCTTAGAAAGGTATTAAGATGAAAATATAAGGTCTAAATGATAAGCAACTTTCATCAAGGGCTTGATAAGTATTATCAGCTTCAAGTAAGTAAAAAACGCATCTATCGGTTTTTAACCGAGCTTAACTTGAAGATAAAATCTAAATAAAACCATAAAAAAAGCCCTATTTTGGGTATTACCTAAAATAGGGCTTACAGAAAGCTACAAAAAATTCGAGTTAAGAAGCCTTTTTAACCACTTTTTTAGCGACAGACTTCACTTTACCTTTTTTAGAAAGACCTTTCTTAACCGCTTTTTTTACGGCAAGTTTAATAACTTTCTTAGCCTCTTTTTTATTAAGCCCTGCTTTTTCAGCAGCTTTAGCCGCGGTCTTTGCAGCGATTTTTTTAACTAATTTTTTACCTAACGTTTTTTTGACTGTCTTTTTAGCTGATTTTGCCATGATTCTAACTCCTTGCTTGATGATACGATATATTACTCATTAACATATCTATAATATCCTACTTTACAACTCCATTGTAATATTTAGCATCGGTGTCTACACAAGTTTTTTCACAAAAAAATACTCTGCCCTTCTCTTTACCGAATATTAATAATAATCGCTGAAAACAGGCCAATTACGCCACCAAATACACCACCCCACACCACAAGCCAACCTAGGTGTTCTTGAATCATTTGTTGCACCATCTCTTTGACTAACTGTGGCGTAAGCTCCTCTAATCGAGCGTCGATGATTTCGGCAACTTTGGCGCGAATGTCGGCCATCATTTCAGGTTGATCTATTTCGCTTTGCAGCAATTGATGAAATTCCTCTTTTTCGGTAATCTCAATAATCGATTCTTTCATGCTCAAAATAAAGGGTTCTTTAAGTGGTGTAAGTGCCTCTACGCCACCAAACATACCAAGCATACTACCAAACGAGGAGTTCATAATGACCTCAACCAACTTATCAAACGACGGCGAGAGATCCACCTTTTGAATCACAGACCCTAAATTTAGCTTAGAGGAAGAATTGCCCCCCGACACAAAGCGATCAATATTCTCTTGGGTAAAAAACTGTTCCATCATTAAGATTTTTATCGCCTCTTTAAAGGCTTCAAATCGATTAGGAATCACGCCTGACCCAACCAGCCCTGGTACTTTTTCAAACAGCATGTGAACCGCCAACCAGTTGGTAAGCGCACCCGACAGCGCAAACAGCCCTATCATCATCACAAAATCATTTTGCAATCCCCAACCTAAGGCAAGAATGGTGGCAGCAATCAAATTGGTTAAAATACTTTTGTTCATTTTTAAAAAGCTCCAAAGGATAGAAAAAAAGGGGGGTAAATTTAAAGCGTTGTGCTTTCCAGTTTAGATTGGATCAGCTTAATATTTACTTCACTTACTCCATAATGTTTTGCCATCTCTGGCCATTTAGCAAGACTTGTCTGTGTTTTTTGAATAATGTGATGAATGCGGTCTTTAGCCATATTAGCTTCTGTCCCAAGTTTAATCAGGTGCTCAACGGTTGGATTACGTCCTTCCCCCATGACCATGGTACTTTGTTCTCCA